>DRQE01000112.1 GCA_011371515.1 Deltaproteobacteria bacterium | reverse complement strand
GGCTCGAAGGTCAGAAGACAGCAGCCTTTGAGGTCTGTGAGCATCTGGGATATGCCCCAACATACCATTGTCTTCCCGTGGGCAATGCAGGTAACATTACTGCCTACTGGATGGGATACAAGGAGTACCGCCAGAAGGGTTACATATCGAGCCTGCCACGGATGATGGGCTTTCAGGCAGAAGGGGCTGCACCCATTGTGAGGGGTCATGTAGTGGAAAACCCCAAGACCGTGGCGTCTGCCATAAGGATAGGTAATCCTGCAAGCTGGCAGGGTGCCATCAGGGCAAAAGAAGAGAGTGGTGGGAATATAGATATGGTATCAGACGAGGAGATACTCCATGCCTACAGGCTGGTATCGAGCAGAGAGGGCATATTCTGCGAGCCCGCATCTGCTGCCTCTCTTGCAGGGCTTATAAAGATGAAAAAGGAGGGGCTTCTCAAGGACGGAGACACGGTGGTATGCACCCTTACAGGACATGGGCTGAAAGACCCTGATACGGCAACGAGTATCTCTGTGAAACCAAAGAAGGTAAACCCTGATATGAAAGAAATCGTCGAGGTACTTGGACTATGAAGTATCTGATACTTATAGGCGATGGCATGGCAGACGAGCCATTGAAAGAGTGTGATGGGAAGACCCCACTTGAGTACGCCCACACACCAAATATGGATAGAATTGCAGGGGCGGGCGTATTCGGGCTATTTAAGACCATACCCGATGGCTTTCCTCCGGGCAGCGATGTGGCAGCCTTGAGTATATTCGGCTATCCACCTCAAAGATACTATACAGGCAGAGCCCCCCTTGAGGCTGCAAGCCTTGGTGTAAGGCTTGCAGAGGGTGATGTGGCTTTCAGGTGTAATCTTGTAACACTCAGGGAGGATGGAACAGTCCTCATGGAGGACTACAGTGCAGGCCACATATCCACAGAAGAGGCAGCAAAGATTATGGAGACACTGAACGAAAGGCTTTCCCATCTCGGGGTTACATTCTATACAGGGAAGTCCTACCGTCACCTTATGGTATGGCACGACGGTAGAGACGGTATAAAGACCACCCCACCCCACGACATAATGGGCAAGCCCATAGAGGAGTATCTGCCCCGTGGCGAAGGTGCCGAAAGGCTAAAGGAACTTATGGAGCTTTCAAGGGAGGTGCTCAAAGATCACCCCGTAAACATTACGAGAAAGAAAGAGGGCAAGCCCACGGCAGATTCCATCTGGCTCTGGGGCGGGGGCAGAAGCCCTGTAATGCCCACATTCAAAGAGAGGTTCGACATGGAAGGGGCTGTAATATCAGCAGTGGACCTTGTAAATGGCATAGGGGTTCTTGCAGGTCTTGAGGTGATAAAGGTTCCAGGGGCTACGGGCTATATAGATACAAACTACGAAGGCAAGGCAGACTATGCCCTTGAGGCTCTCAGGACAAAGGACTTCCTGTGTGTCCATGTGGAGGCCCCGGATGAGGCAGGCCATGAAGGAAGCCTTGAGAAGAAACTCAGGGCAATTGAGGACTTCGACAAAAAGGTGGTTGGCAGGGTGCTCGACGGTATAAAAGGGTTTGACGCTGTAAGGGTGGCAGTACTTGCAGACCATCCCACACCTGTGCGCCTTAGGACCCACACACCAGAGCCAGTTCCCTTTGCCATATGCACTGGTGTGCCAGCAGAAGACCCTGTGGTGGCATTCTGTGAAAGAGAGGCTCAAGATAGCGGAGTATTTATAGAGACCCCCGAGGACTTCATAGAGGAGTTTCTGGGAAGAAAAACCACATAGATGATGAAACAGTTCACACCCCAGCTTAAAGAATTCCTGCGACTTTCGGTAGGATACAACCTCATCCCCGTCTGTTATGAGATGATAGCAGACACAGAGACCCCTGTGTCTTCCTTCATGAAGCTCGATAGCAATGAAGAGGCATTTCTTCTTGAAAGTGTGGAGGCAGGCGAGAGATGGGGCAGATACAGCTTCATCGGGGTGGAGCCAAGGGCAATAATAAGGGGTAAGAACGGTGCCGTTGAAATAATAGAGGCAGGGGAGGTCAGGGTTGAATATCAGGATCCCTTCACGGTTATAAGAAACTACATGAAAAGGTTCAGGCCCGCTGTGCTGCCTGATATGCCAAGGTTCTTCGGTGGAGCCATAGGATACTTGAGCTACGACATGGTAAGATACATAGAAGAACTGCCGGATCTTGCCAGAAAGGATCTGGACATCCATGACTTCTCCTTCATGATTACCGACACACTTGTGGTGTTCGACAATGTGGACCATACGGTAAAGATAATCTGCAATGCCTTCATAGAAGATGGTAAAGCCCCCGAAGATGTCTACAGAGAGGCGACAGAAAAGATAAAGGAGCTTGTAAGAAGGCTCAAAGAGGGCTCCTTGAAGAAAGAAGAAGATGGAAGAAAAGATGTGGTGCCTGTAAGCTCTAACTTCAGAAAGGAGGACTTTCTCAAGGCAGTTGAAAGGGTCAAGGAATACATAAGGGCAGGCGATGTTATACAGACCGTAATCTCCCAGCGGTTCGAGACAGAGAAGAGAGCACCCTCCTTCGATATATACAGGGCATTGAGGATAACAAATCCATCTCCTTATATGTTTTTTCTTCGCACCTCTGGCATAGAGCTTGCCGGCTCCTCCCCAGAGATACTGGTAAGGGTTGAGGACGGAAAGGTCACCGTAAGGCCCATTGCAGGCACCAGAAGAAGGGGTAAGGATGAGGAGGAAGATAAAAGGCTCGAAGAAGAGCTACTTTCAGACCCGAAGGAGAGGGCAGAGCATGTAATGCTTGTGGACCTCGGCAGAAACGATGTGGGTAGAGTCTCTGAGGCAGGCACGGTAAGGGTAAATGAGTTTATGGTTGTGGAACGCTACTCGCAGGTCATGCACATAGTGTCCAATGTGGAGGGCACCCTTAAAGATGGGCTCGACTCAATCGATGCACTCAAGGCCTGTTTTCCTGCAGGCACCCTTACAGGAGCACCAAAGATAAGGGCGATGGAGATAATAGAGGAGATAGAGCCCCATAAAAGAGGTGTCTATGGTGGGGCAGTTGGCTATATAGGATTTCAGGGCAATATGGATATGTGTATAACCATAAGAACTGTGCTTGTAAAGGATAAGGCTATCTATGTGCAGGCAGGTGCAGGGGTGGTAGCAGACTCGGTGCCTGAGAAAGAGTACGAAGAGACGGTAAACAAGGCAAAGGCAGTCCTGAAGGCAGTTGAGCTTGCAACAGAAGGGCTCGACTGAAAGGGGTGTAGAACAGATGATACTCATGATAGACAACTACGATTCCTTCACCTACAACCTCGTACAATACCTTCTTGAGATGGGTCAAGCTGTGGAGGTCAGAAGAAACGACGAGGTCAGCCTTGACGACATAAGAAGGCTTGCACCGGATAGAATCGTCATATCTCCGGGACCCTGTGACCCTACGAAGGCTGGCATATCGGTTCTGGTTATAAAGGAGTTTGCAGGAAAGCTGCCCATACTTGGGGTTTGTCTGGGCCATCAGTCCATAGGCTATGCCTTTGGCGCAGAGATAGTCAGGGCAAAAAAACTTATGCACGGGAAGACCTCCATGATATACCACGATGGTAAGACCATATTCAGGGGACTGCCCAACCCATTTGAGGCAACCAGATACCATTCGCTCGTCATAAAGAAAGAGAGCCTGCCACGCTGTTTCGAGATAAGCGCATGGACGGATGACGACGAAATCATGGGTATAAGGCATAAGGAGTTCGTGCTTGAAGGGGTGCAGTTTCACCCTGAATCGATACTAACAGAGGTTGGCAAAGAGCTTCTCAAGAACTTTGTAACCCTTTAAAGGGGGAGGTGGAGATGACCATAAAAGAAGCAATTGCAAAGGTCGTAAAGGGGGCTGACCTTACGGAAGACGAGATGGTTCAGGTGATGGAGGAGATAATGGGCGGGCTTGCAACCCCTGCACAGATAGGCTCGTTTCTTACCGCCCTCAGGATGAAAGGTGAGACTGTGGACGAGATAACAGGAGCTGCAAGGGTTATGCGTAAGAAGGCAACCTTCATACGCACCCCGAGCGAGCAGACCATAGATACCTGTGGAACCGGTGGAGACGAATCGATGACATTCAACATATCGACCGCTGCGGCATTTGTTGTGGCAGGCTGCGGAATAGCTGTGGCAAAGCACGGCAACAGGTCTGTCTCTTCACGAAGTGGCAGCGCAGATGTGTTGAGGGCTCTGGGAGTAAATATAGAGATAGAAGTCAACAGGGTTGAAGAGTGTCTCAAGGATGTGGGCATAGGGTTTCTCTTTGCCCCGCTTCTTCACGGTGCAATGAAGTATGCCACCCCTGTAAGAAGGGAGATAGGCATAAGGACAATATTTAACCTTCTTGGACCCCTTACAAACCCTGCTGGCACGAAGTATCAGCTGATGGGTGTGTACGATGAGCTTCTTACCGATATGCTCGCAAAGGTCCTTGCAAAGCTT
>DRQE01000111.1 GCA_011371515.1 Deltaproteobacteria bacterium | reverse complement strand
TCCCTCAGCCCTTCGGGGTATCCGTTGCCATCCCACCTTTCATGGTGATAGAGCACAACAGCCCTCTCAGACTCCATAAGATTAAGAGGTTTGAGTATCTCACACCCTCTCAATACATGGGTGTTCATAATCTTTCTTTCCTCCTCTGTAAAGGGGCCCTTCTTGAGGAGTATCTCATCCCTTATGCCTATCTTTCCTATATCATGCAATGGACCTGCAAAACTTATACTCTCCAACAAACTATCGGAACAACCGTATGCCTTGGCTATACTCATGGCATAGGTGGTAACCCTTTGCGAATGGTCTTTTGTGTAAGTATCCCTTGCATCGAGAGCCTTTATAAGAGAATCTATTGTGGTAAATATATTTGCCAGTATGTTTTCTGTAAGTGATATATTCTCAAGCTTCAAGGCTGCCTTGCTTGAAAGGTTGGTAAGAAGGGATATGTCTTTCATGGTAAACTCTCTTGCCCCTTCACCTCTAAGCGTTATCCCTATGAGCACGGCGGCTTCACCCTTTATGATTACAGGAACAATAACGAGAAGCTCTCCTGTAATATAGTCTTTATCGAACAGGGGGGCAAGTTCTCTATCATGCACGAGTGAGTATGAGTAACACTTATTCTCTATAACACTTTTGAAGGGTTCTTTCAGGGCAGATATGACCATGCCGGTTGGGGCTCTGTCGTAGTTAATGGCTGTCTTAATCAAGAGTTCATCCTGCTCTCTGTCGTATAGCATAACGAATGCCTTGTCGCCATCCACTATGGTGTGCGCAAGCTCACAGATACGCCTGAAGACTTCTCTTTTGTCCCTTGCCTTCTCGAGTGCCTCATCTATAGTATGTACAGAGGATATCTCTTCTGCTCCCTCTGTTGTTACCTTCCGTCTGGTAGCACCCTCGTCTCTTTGTGCCTGAGAGGACATTATAACGGCTTTCTTTACCGTCAACTCCAGCTTATCGATGGTGAATGGTTTTACTATAAAATCAAAGGCACCGTTCTTTACCGCATCTACTGCTATATCGATAGAGGGATACCCTGTTATCATTATTACAGCTGTCGATGGGGATACCTCTTTTACATACTTTAAGAATTTGAGCCCACTTATTCCGGGCATCATTATATCACTTATAATCACATCAAACTTCTTCTTTGCTATAAGTTCAGCCCCTTTCTCTGCATTCTCTGCAACCTCAACATTCCATCCCCGTTTAGAAAATATTTCAGCAGCAAGCTCTCTTATAGACTCCTCATCGTCCACAACAAGTATGTCTGGGTACTTTATCATATTGTCTCTACCTCTTGCCCTTTTACTTATCCTGCATCTTTCCTCAACCTCTCAAGCTCTGCGTATGCACCACGCAACTCTTCTAAAAGGCTATCCCTCTGTCTCAGAAGCCTCAGCTTCTCGCAGGCATTTCTCACAACAACGACAAACTCATCGAGTCTGAAAGGCTTTGCTATATAATCATAGGCACCTTTCTCAATAGCCTTAACAGCACTTTCGAGCGTGGCATAGGCCGTTATTATGATAACCAGTATGTTGCTGTCCAGAGATTTTATATGATCAAGCAGTTTCAGTCCGTCCATTCCTGGCATCTTAAGGTCTGAAACAACCAGATCATACTTTTCTCTTTTGAGTTTATTAAGTGCATCCTCTCCATTTTCTGCTGTATCAACCATATATCCCATACCATGAATAGTCTCTGAGAGGAGCTCTCTTAAGGTGCTATCATCATCCACTATAAGAACTTTAAACTTTTCGTCTATCATCTGAAAACCTCGCCACCCCAGAAAGTTTTATTACCCAATTTTTATATCGGATGGTTCTGGTAAAACTTTAGGGTAGAGAGGAGTTTTTGAGGCTATTAATCTTTGCTATAGCTTTCTATTTTTGTATAGGTTCTCAGTGCCCTGAGTCTGGTGGGAATACGATGCATCTTTTCTTTAATGGTAAGCAACTCAGACTCTATGTTCAGGGTCAGCCTGCTATCTTTCTCAAGAAGGACCTTCACAAGCCCTTTGACTTCCTCATCCTTCCGGCTTTCGTCAGACAGCAGCTGTTTCAATTTGTTGAACAGTTTCTCTCTGTGTTCGGTTATCCTCAAAAGTTCTTCAAGGCGTCTTTCCTGTATTAAGTGTAACTGCTTATCTGATAAAGCTATGATTTCCTTCAGCAGGCTTACCTCTTCCCTTTCGTGCTTACCTGTCTTTTCCATTATTCAAAATACCTTCCCATCCCTTTTTTAGTTCTTCTATAACCCTCGTTACGGAGTCTATAAGTGCAGGATCGTTTTTGATATTCGCCGTATTGAGCGCGTTTATTGAATACTCGTATAGTCTTGCAAGATTGAGTGCAACCTCTCCTCCCTCTTCGGCGTTCAGAGAGGCTGCAAGTTCACTTATTATCGCAATTGATCTGTTTATGTAGTTATTCCTCTCGCTTACATTGCCCTCTTCTATTGCCTTTTTGGAAAGATTGTTGAACCTCACTATTCCTTCGTATAACTTGATTATCATCTCTACAGGATCAGCGGTTGTTACCTCTACTTTCTGATACTTTGCAACACTACTCATAATCTTTTTACCTCCCTATCTTATAGGTTAGCCAGAAAATCTCCCTGAGCTCTTAGGCCTGCAAGGAGTCGCTCGAGGCTTGCAAACTGGATGCGTAGCTGTTCCTGATAGAGCAGTATTTCGTTCTCTTTTCTGGCTATCTCTTCCTCAAGGTCTGATATGTTGTCATTTAGATTCTCAATTTTATTTGTTATGCGGCCATCTACATAGTCGAGCATATCGTCTGTAAGACTATATACCAGAGATGCAAAACCGTCTGTTGAGGTTCCATCTACAAACAGGTTGACAACATCATCAAAGTTGTTGTTCAGCGCATCCGATAGTTCCGCTGAGTCTATAGACATGGTTCCATTGTCGCTGCTTGTTGTAACGCCTATGTGTATAAGCCTGTTCATGGTATCTGGAAGACCACTTATTGCCGAGGTCATGGTTCTTCTCAGGTCTTCCATCACACTCCTTGCTATCGGGTCTCCGAAGAATGCTCCTGCCACACCTGTATCTGTATCGTATCTATTGTTGTTTCTTATATGGCTTACCACAGCGTTGTATTTGTCTATGAAGGATGTAATCTTTTTTTCTATCTCCTCTATATCCCTCGATACTGTAAGGTCCACTGTTTTTGTGGAGTCTGCGCTTTTAAGCTCAATAGTTACTCCGTCAATTACATCTGTAATTGTGTTGGAGCTTCTCGTAATACTCAAACCATCTACGGTTAGAGAGGCATCCTGTGCGGCCTGCAGGTCTGTAAAGGTAAGGTCTGTATCGTTCTGTGTAATGGTTATAGAGTTTGCAGTTCCTGTGGAGTCGCTTGTAAGTATTAGTCTGTAAGGGTTTGTGCCGGAGCCTTCGTTAACGATAGTTGCAGTAACACCTGCGTTAAGGTTATTTATTGCATCCCTCAAGTTTTCAAGCGTTGTGCTTGTATCCACACTTACAGAATAGGTTGTGCTACTGCCTACTGTAAAGCTGAACGACCCTGTTGTTGATGCAATCGCAGTGGTGTCTGAATCACTGACACCACTTGCTATAAGTTTATGCGCCTTGGCAACTGAGCTGACAACTATTGAATATACACCCTCTGTAGCACTTGATGAAGCGGTTGCAGATAATATGGAACTATCTGTAACATCTGTGGTGAATACCTTAAAACCTGTTGAGGTGCGCAGCTCATCGGCAGCACTTCTAAGGTCCTTGAGCCGTGATTCCAGTGTAGAGTAGGCTGTATCTATATCTTTGAGCCTGTCTTTTGTTGCTATAAGCTCGTCTACTGGTATGCGTTTAAGTTGTACAAGTTGCTCAATGAGTGCCTGATAATCTATCTGGCTTATAAGCCCTGTTGATGTTGTAATAGCCATGCTGCACCCTCCTTTCAGAAGAACAATAAAATGGTCTAACTTTCTCTGTCGTAGAGTACTCCTATAAGCTCTTTCATTCTCTTTCTTATCTCAAGGAGTTCTTCTTCCGGTATCTGTCTTATAATCTTCTTTGTTTCAGGATCAAGCACCTTTACCACCACCGTGTTGCTTTCTCTATCAACATCAAGCTTGAGCTCTACATTCAACCGCTCTATGGCTTTCTTAAGCTGGTCAACTATCTTTTCAACATTTCTGTCTTCGCTTCTTTTACTCTCTTCCTGCGCTACCCTTCTTCTTTCTGTCTCAACCCCTCTGGTAGCATTGGTCTTCCACGCTTCGTAATTCATGTAGCTGGCTATATTCACTATATTTTTGATGTCCTTTTCCATGGTCAGGTTATATTTTTATGGTGGGAGACCATAATCGGTCTCCCACCTGTGTTTCCTGTACCCATTAACCTCCGAGTAGCGACAGTACTGTCTGAGGCAGGAAGTTTGCCTGTGCCAGCACAGAGACACCTGCCTGTACGAGTATCTGGTTTCTGGTGAACATTGCTGTCTCGAATGCGAAGTCCGCGTCCCTTATCCTCGATTCTGCTGCCTGAAAGTTTGTGAATGTAACCTGAAGGTTACTCAATGCAGCCTGAAGCCTGTTGGTGGAAGCTCCATATATGGCTCGTGCATCGTTCACTGTCTTGAGTGCAGCGCTTATTGTATCAAGGGCACTCTTTGCAGCGGTAATGCTTGTCAGTGCATCAGCGGAAATGTTCAGCCCGTTGGTTCCAACGGTAAGTGCTGCAAGGCTTATTCCGAGCTCATCGTTTGTACTGTTCTTAAAGCCTATGAATAGTGTAAGTGATGTTACCGAGCCATTGAGCAGCTTCTTGCCACCAAACTCTGTGGTCTGGGCTATCCTCTGGATTTCGCTTCTCAACTGGTTGTACTCGTTGTTGTAGTAAGTGCGCGTTGCGTCATCCAGAGTGCCCTGTGCAGCGCTTGCAGCCAGCTCACCCATCCTTGTAAGGATGTTTGTTATCTGTTCTGCTGCCTTGTCTGTAATCTCCATTGCGCTGACACCGTCGTTTATGTTGCGCATGGCAGCCTGTATCATGCGTGAATAGCTGCGCAGCTGGTCTGCTCTTGCAAGGCCTGCTGCATCGTCTGCTGCACTGTTAACCCTGTAACCAGAGGAAAGCCTCTGAACACTTACCTGAAGGTTTGCGTTTGATACCGAAAGGTTACGCTGTGCTATAAGGGATGCAATGTTGGTGTTAATTATTAATGGCATCGTTCAACCCTCCTTAGTTTTTTATTGGCATCCATGCCACTTACAGGGGTTCAACGGATTCTATGGCTTTATGCCACCGACTTACACCTCCTTTCCGCCCGTGTCTTTTCCGTCTTACCCCTTATCTATTTAATAATATCGGTGGGATTGTATTAAACTTTATGATGGCTTTATGGGAAGCTCTTCTCTGTCAGCAGGATGGAATATGTTGCTACCCATTCTGTCGAGAAATGGTAGGAGTTCATACTCAAATGTATCGGCAAGAAGTATGATGTCTTTCTGCTCAAATATATTTTTGAGCTCTTCCATAATCTTGAGCAATTCGGGATAGTACTTCTCAGGGTCTTCTCTAAAAAGCTCTGTGTGGTGAAAGACCTTACTGCGTTTTATAGCACTGATGGTTCTGACTATCTCGTTTATGTGTGTAAATATGGCGGCAAGATACTCGTCTATGCTAATATCTCCCACCCTTATCTTTCGTGAAATTTCGTCTATATTCTCTTT
>DRQE01000110.1 GCA_011371515.1 Deltaproteobacteria bacterium | reverse complement strand
TGACCCTGCCGGAGGGTGTTGAGATGGTGATGCCCGGAGATAATGTGAGTATAGATGTTGAGCTTATAACACCGATAGCCATGGAAGAGGGACTGAGGTTTGCAATAAGAGAGGGTGGCAGGACTGTAGGCGCAGGTGTGGTAACTAAGGTTGTGGAGTGATTGAAGGATGAGACAGATTATAACCCTTGCATGTACGGAGTGTAAGAGGAGGAACTACTCCTCCACAAAGAATAAGAGGAACACACCAGACAGGCTTGAGCTCAAGAAGTACTGTAAGTTCTGCAGGCGTCACACCCTGCACAGGGAGACAAAGTAAGGGCTTCCTGCTGTCGGGGGGTGTGCCTGTTGTATAATAAAGATGTTTCTACAGGCCAGTAGCTCTAACTGGTAGAGCAGCGGTCTCCAAAACCGCGGGTTGGGGGTTCGAATCCCTCCTGGCCTGCCACAAATTTTTTAAGGAAGTTTGCATCGGTGGAAAAGATAGACAAGGCAAAGCAGTTTTTCTCAGAGGCAAGAGCTGAACTCAAAAAGGTTACATGGCCCACCAGAGAACAGACTATGAACGCCACATGGGTGGTTATTGTTATGGTAATAGTGGTCTCTCTGTTTCTGGGTCTCGTGGACTTCTTGCTCTCAACTCTTGTAAGGTATATCCTGAGCTAAAATAATCCGGGAGTAGTATAGGGTATGGCAAAAAAGTGGTATGTTGTTCATACTTATTCAGGGTATGAGAACAAGGTCAAGGCAGCGCTTGAGGAGAAGATAAAGGCACTGGGCAAGGAGGACAAGTTTGGCGAGATTCTCGTGCCCAGCGAGAAGGTTGTGGAGATGGTTCGGGGGGTTAAGAAGACTGGCTCAAGGAAGTTCTTCCCCGGCTACATCTTGGTGGAGATGGAGCTTACCGACGAGACATGGCACCTTGTAAAGAGTATACCGAAGGTTACGGGCTTTGTGGGTGGCAGAAACAATCCATCGGTGCTTAGCGAGGAGGATGTCAGGAAGATTACCCGTCAGATGGAAGAGGGAGCTGTAAGGCCCAAGCCCAAGGTTCTGTTTGAAAAGGGTGAGAATGTGAGGGTCATAGATGGGCCCTTTACGAATTTTACAGGCATAGTGGACGAAGTCAAGCCCGATAAGGGCAAGCTCAGGGTGCTTGTGAGTATCTTCGGCAGACCCACCCCTGTGGAGCTTGACTTCGTGCAGGTGGAAAAGACATAAACTGAAGGGGATAAAAGGACATGGCAAAGAAGGTTATAGCACAGATAAAACTTCAGATACCTGCCGGTAAGGCAACTCCATCACCACCGGTGGGTCCTGCCCTCGGTCAGCACGGGGTGAATATAATGGACTTCTGCAAGGCGTTCAACGCAAAGACTCAGGGGCAGGAGGGTATGATAATACCCGTTGTGATTACCGTATATGCAGACCGCTCATTTACATTTATAACCAAGACACCGCCTGCCTCAACACTTCTCATGAAGGCAGCAGGTGTTGAGAAGGGCTCGGGGGCTCCTAACAAAGAGAAGGTTGGTAAGGTCACCAGAAAGCAGATAGAGGAGATTGCAAAGATTAAGATGCCCGACCTGAGCGCAGCCACCCTTGAGGCTGCAATGCGCACCATAGAGGGCACTGCAAAAAGTATGGGAATACAAGTGGAGGATTAGGAAGATGGCAGTAGCTGGCAAGAGATATCTGGAGGCAAAAAATAAGATTGAAGACCGCACATACAGTGTCGACGAGGCGTTCCAGCTTATAAAGGATATAGCCACGGCAAGGTTCGACGAGACCGTTGAGCTTTCAGCAAGACTTGGAGTGGACCCGAGGCATCCTGAAGAGATGGTTCGTGGTGTGGTAATTCTGCCCCATGGAACCGGAAAAAAAGTAAAAGTGCTGGTCTTTGCAAAGGGTGAGAAAGAGATAGAGGCAAAAGAGGCAGGTGCCGATTATGTGGGGGCAGAGGACCTCATAGAGAAGATAAAGAAGGGCTGGCTCGATTTCGACAAGGCTGTTGCCACCCCTGACATGATGAGTGCAGTTGGAAAGCTGGGCAAGATTCTCGGCCCAAGGGGGCTCATGCCAAACCCGAAGCTGGGCACGGTTACATTCGATGTGGCAAAGGCTGTTCGGGAGCTCAAATCAGGCAGAATAGAATACAAAGTGGATAAGACCGGAATAGTTCACGCACCCATAGGAAAGGTCTCTTTTGGACCCGAGAAGCTAAAGGAGAACTTTCTTGCGCTTATGGAAAGTATTATCAAGGCAAAACCTCCTTCAAGTAAAGGCACTTATTTGAAGAGCCTCCATATATCCACCACAATGGGACCTTCTATAAAACTCGATACAGTAGAGGTAAGGAATCTGTTCAAGTAGAGGATTTTGAGCTTTTCAGGCTTTAAAAAATATATGGTCAAAGACAGTAGGGGCCATAGATGGCTTAAACTTTCCCTACCGAGACCAGTAGCAAGGATTGGTTCTGGCGGAGCAGATACAGGTGTTGATGCTCAAGCGGAAGCTGGGTGTGGCCACTGTCTTTGATAATCCAAAGAAAGAGAAAGGAGGGATGGAGAAGGTTGCTAACCAGAGCTGAAAAAGAAAAGATAGTCAGGGAGCTATCGGAAAAGCTCCGTCAGGCACAGGCAACATTCGTTGCAGACTACCGCGGGATAGGTGCCAACAGTATGGTGGCACTGCGCAAGAGGCTCAGAGAAGATGATGTGGAGTTCAAGGTCGTAAAGAACACCCTTCTGAGGCTTGCAGTAAAAGATACCCAGTATGAGCCGCTTACCGATTACCTGAAAGGTCCTGTGGCAATAGCCATGAGCTTTGGTGAGGCATCTACAGCTGCAAAGGCAATTACAGGCTTTGCAGAGGAGGAGCCAAATCTTAAGCTCATAGGTGGTGTGCTTGGTGGCAAACCAATCACCGTTGAGGACATAAAGGGGCTTGCAAGTCTTCCCTCAAGGGAAGAGCTTCTTGCAAAGGTACTTGGTGTTCTCAACAATGTGCCCGCAGGATTTGTGGGTGTGCTTGCGGGAGTGCAGAGGAAACTCATGTATCTTCTTACTGCAATTAAAGAAAAGAAAGAGAAAGGAGGCTAAACCATGGCAGATATAACAAAAGAGGATGTAATAAAATTTATAGAGAACATGACCGTTATAGAGCTCTCTGAGTTCATAAAGGAGCTGGAGGACAAGTTCGGTGTGAGTGCCGCAGCACCTGTGGCAGTGGCAGCCGCAGCAGCACCCGGAGCAGGTGGCGAGGCAAAGGCAGAGGAGAAGACAGAGTTCACCGTGGTGCTCAAGGCAGTGGGCTCAGAGAAGATAAAGGTCATAAAAGAGGTAAGGGCAATAACAGGGCTCGGCCTTAAAGAGGCAAAAGAGTTCGTAGAGAGTGCACCAAAGCCTGTGAAAGAGGGAGTCTCCAAGGAGGAGGCAGAGGAGATAAAGAAAAAACTCGAAGCAGTTGGTGCAGAGGTGGAAATACAGTAATTGTGCTGGAAGGAGCAGCCCTCTTTAGAGGGCTGCTCCTTCCTTAAAAAATCCCTTCAACCAAAAGGAGTAGATGTCATATGGGGATAATCAATGGAGAGGTTTTGAGGAAAAACTACTCAAGGATAGGTAAGGTAATAGACATACCACCGCTTCTTGAGGTTCAGAAGAAATCCTTCGAAGACTTCCTTCAGCTCGGTGTGGACCCTGAAAAGAGAGAGGACAAGGGGCTTCAGGGTGTATTCAAAAGCGTTTTCCCCATTACCGATTTCAGTGGCACCGCCTCACTGGACTTTGTCAAATATGTGCTGCTCGAGCCAAAGTACACTGTAAAGGAGTGTCTTGAGAAGGGGCTCACCTATGCAGCTCCCATGAAGATAGTGGTAAGGCTTACCGTGTGGGATAAAGACCCCGACACGGGTGCCACCAGTGTGCGCGACATAAAGGAGCAGGAGGTATACTTCGGTGAGATACCTCTTATGACCGAGACGGGCAGTTTCATCATAAACGGCACAGAAAGGGTTGTGGTGAGTCAGCTGCACCGCTCGCCCGGTGTCTTCTTCGAATACGAGAAGGGCAAGGGATATGGCGCAGGCAAGATACAGTTTACCGCAAGGATAATACCCTACCACGGTTCTTGGCTTGACTTCGAGTTCGACCAGAAGGACTGGCTCTATGTGAGGATAGACAAGAGAAGAAAGATGCTCGCAACGGTGCTGCTCAAGGCACTCGGATATTCAGTGGAAGAGATGCTCAACTACTTCTATCCAAGTGAAGAGATTATTATAGAGGGCAGAAAGATCCTTAAGAGTATTGACCCCAATTATGTGGTGGGCCAGAGGGCAACAAAGGAGATAAGGCATCCTGAAACTGGCGAGGTTATTGTAAGAAAAGACAGAAGAATAACACGCCTTGTGGCAAGAAAGCTGGTTTCTGCAGGTATAACCCACATACCTGTTGAGGTGGAAGACATAATAGGCAGGGTTGCCTCGCAGGACATTGTGGACCCAGAAACGGGTGAGGTGATACTTGAGTGTAACCAAGTTCTCACCCGTGAGGTGCTCGATGAAATCTCAAGGCGTAAGATTACAAGGTTCAAGCTCCTTCTGATAGAGCCCATAGGGCATTCTCTGAGGGAGAGTCTGCTTAACGACAGGATTACCAACGAGGAGACACGCCCCATACAGGAGTACAGAAAGGAGCATCCCGATGATCCAACGTCTAACATGACATTCAACGCAAGGCTTGAGATATACAAAAGGCTCAAGCCCGGTGAGCCACCCACGGTGGAGATGGCAACCCAGTACATAGAGAATCTGTTCTTCTCTCCTGAAAGATATGACCTTTCAAGGGTGGGAAGACTCAAGCTCAACCGTAAGCTGGGCTTCGATACGCCGCTGGATCAGACGACCCTCAGGAAAGAGGACATCGTAGGGGTTATAAAGTACCTTATAGGGCTTAAGAACGGACACGGTCAGGTGGACGACATAGACCACCTTGGAAACCGCCGAGTCAGAAGCGTTGGAGAGCTTCTGGAGAACCAGTTCAGGATAGGGCTTCTGAGGATGGAGAGGGCTGTAAAGGAGAGGATGAGCTTCGGCGGTATAGAGACCCTAATGCCCAACGACCTTATAAACCCGAAGCCCGTAAGTGCAGCCGTAAAGGAGTTCTTCGGCTCAAGCCAGCTGAGCCAGTTCATGGACCAGACAAACCCGCTTTCAGAGGTTACCCATAAAAGAAGGCTCTCTGCGCTTGGAGCAGGCGGGCTTACACGCGAGAGGGCAGGCTTCGAGGTTCGAGATGTGCATGCGACACATTACGGTAGAATCTGTCCAATAGAGACCCCTGAAGGACCAAACATAGGGCTTATAGTCTCACTCAGCACCTATGCAAGGGTCAACGAGTTCGGCTTCATAGAGACACCCTGCAGGAAGGTTGTAGACGGTAAGATAACGGACGAGATAGTCTACATCTCTGCCCTCGACGAAGAGGGCCATGTTATAGCACAGGCAAATGTGCCTATGGACAAAGAGGGCCGCCTTATTGGTGAGTTCATACCGGCAAGAAGGGCCGGTGAGTTTGTGATGGCAAGGCCAGAGGAGATAACCCTTATGGACATATCTCCCAATCAGCTTGTGAGTGTGGCCGCTGCCCTCATTCCGTTTCTTGAGAACGATGACGCAAACCGTGCCCTTATGGGCAGCAACATGCAGCGTCAGGCAGTGCCCCTTGTGAGAACAGAGTCACCCCTTATAGGCACCGGTATGGAGAGTGTGGTGGCAAGAGACTCAGGGGTTACCATAGTGGCAAAGAACTCAGGTAAAGTGGAGAGTGTTGATGCCACAAGGATAGTGGTAAGGAACGAGCAGGGCGGTGTGGACATATACAACCTTACGAAGTTCAGAAGGTCAAACCAGAACACCTGTTTTAACCAGAAACCACTTGTAAAAGAGGGGGACGAGATAGAGAAGGGTCAGGTAATAGCAGACGGACCATCCACGGAAAACGGCGAGCTTGCACTTGGCAGAAACGTGCTCGTTGCCTTCATGCCATGGGGTGGCTATAACTTCGAGGACTCAATACTCATAAGCGAAAGACTCCTTAAGGACGATGTATTCACCTCCATCCACATAGAGGAGTTCGAGGTAAGTGCAAGAGACCTTAAGCTCGGTAGAGAGGAAATCACCCGCGATATACCAAATGTTGGTGAGGATGCCCTTAAAAACCTCGATGAGAGTGGCATCGTAAGGGTTGGTGCAGAGGTTAAGCCGGGAGACATACTGGTTGGCAAGATTACTCCAAAAGGTGAAACCCAGCTCTCTCCAGAGGAGAAACTGCTGCGTGCCATATTCGGCGAGAAGGCAGAGGATGTTAAGGATACATCCCTCAGGGTGCCACCCGGTATCGAGGGCATAGTGATAGATGCAAAGGTCTTTTCAAGAAAGGGTGTTGAAAAAGACGAGAGGGCAAAGTCCATAGAGGATAGAGAGGTTGCAAGGCTTCTTAAGGATAGAGACGACGAGATAAACATAGTTATGTCCAACACCTACGGCAGAGTGGAGAGCCTTCTTGTGGGCAAAAAGTCTGCCGTAAGGATTACAGACAAGAAGGGCAACACCCTTCTTTCGAAGGGTAAGGTGATAACGAAGGAGGTTCTTCACTCCATACCGAAGTCCCGCTGGCGCGAGATTATACCCGCAGGTGACGAGAAGACGGAAAAGGAGCTCGAGACAATCTTCACCCAGCTCGACGAACAGGTGGACGCCATAAAGTATCTTTTCGATGAGCGCATAAGCAGGCTCAAGCGGGGTGATGAGCTGCCTCCGGGGGTGCTCAAGATGGTGAAGGTCTATGTGGCGATGAAGCGGAAGATTTCGGTGGGCGATAAGATGGCAGGCCGCCACGGTAACAAGGGTGTTGTCTCCATGATACTTCCGGAAGAGGACATGCCATTCCTCAAGGATGGCACCCCTGTGGATATTGTGCTCAACCCACTTGGTGTGCCCTCAAGGATGAACATAGGCCAGATTCTGGAGACCCATCTTGGATGGGCAGCCAAGAGCCTTGGTGAACAGATATCCCGCATGGTGGAGGAGAACTACAGCCCCTCGGCCATAAGGGATAGGATAAAGAAGGTATACAACTCAAAGGAGTTTGGCAGATTTCTGGACTCTCTAACCGATGAAGAGGTTCTGGAAGTGGCAAAAAGGCTTAAGAAGGGTGTTACCATAGCAAGCCCTGTGTTCGATGGTGCAAGGGAGGGCGACATAAAGGAGGCTCTCAAACTGGCAGGACTACCGCAGACAGGAAAGACCACCCTCTACGATGGAAGAACAGGCGAGCCCTTCGACAACGAGGTAACCGTGGGTATGATGTACATGCTCAAGCTACATCACCTCGTGGACGACAAGATACACGCAAGGAGCACGGGACCCTACTCACTGGTTACCCAGCAGCCCCTTGGTGGTAAGGCACAGTTCGGTGGACAGAGGCTGGGAGAGATGGAGGTCTGGGCACTCGAGGCCTATGGTGCAGCATACAGCCTGCAGGAGTTCCTCACCGTAAAGAGTGACGATGTGCCCGGCAGAACCCGTATGTATGAGTCCATCATAAGGGGCGACTACACGCTTGAGCCCACATTGCCTGAAAGCTTCAAGGTGCTGGTCAAGGAGCTACAGAGTCTGGGGCTCAACATAGAGCTTTTGAAGCTTAACGAAGAAGATGATAAGAACGAAGAGAAAGAGTAAAAAGGATTCGAGACATTTTAAAAAGGAGGTATAACCGTGGAAAGCCTTATGGCGCTATTTGAAAAACAGAAAAGGCCCTCTGATTTCGATGCCATAAGGATCAGTATAGCCTCTCCAGAGGAGATAAGGAACTGGAGCCACGGAGAGGTCAAAAAGCCCGAGACTATAAACTATCGGACTTTCAAGCCCGAAAGGGATGGTCTTTTCTGTGCAAAGATATTTGGACCCGTAAAGGACTTCGAGTGTAATTGCGGAAAGTACAAGCGCATGAAACACAGGGGTGTGGTCTGTGAAAAGTGCGGTGTGGAGGTAATCCCCTCCAAGGTGAGAAGGGAGAGGATGGGCCACATAGAGCTTGCAACCCCTGTGGCGCATATATGGTTCGTAAGGAGTCTGCCCTCGAGGATAGGGGCACTTCTGGACATGACACTGAAAGAGGTGGAAAAGGTCCTCTACTACGAGAGCTACATAGTGATAGACCCGAAGGATACGGAACTCAAAGCAGGTGAGCTTCTGACAGAGAGCAAGTACCGTGAGATGTTCGATAAATACGGCCCTGATTCCTTCGTTGCTGGCATGGGGGCAGAGGCAATAAGGGAGATGTTAAGAAGATGTAACCTTGCAGAACTCAGCCAGCAGCTTCGCGAGGAGATGCTCAAGACCACCTCCGATGCTCGCAAGAAGAGGCTTACCAAGAGGCTTAAGGTGGTGGAGGCCTTTTTGAACTCTGGCAACAAACCAGAGTGGATGATAATGGAGGTCATACCAGTGCTGCCTCCAGACCTTCGCCCGCTGGTACCCCTCGATGGTGGAAGGTTTGCAACAAGTGACCTGAATGACCTCTACAGAAGGGTCATAAACCGTAACAACAGGCTCAAGAAACTTCTTGAGATGAACGCCCCTGACATAATCATAAGGAACGAGAAGAGGATGCTTCAGGAGGCGGTGGATGCCCTTTTCGATAACGGTAGAAGGGGTAGAGTCATAACGGGGCAGAACCGCAGACCGCTAAAGTCTCTTAGCGACATGATAAAGGGTAAGGGTGGCAGGTTCAGGCAGAATCTGCTCGGTAAAAGGGTGGATTACTCTGGCCGCTCGGTTATAGTCATAGGGCCAAAGCTGAGGTTGCATCAGTGTGGTCTTCCAAAGAAGATGGCCCTTGAGCTCTTCAAACCCTTCATCTACCAGAAGCTCGAAGAGAAGGGGTATGCAACCACCATAAAGAGTGCAAAGAAGATGCTCGAGAAGGAAAGGCCAGAGGTGTGGGATGTGCTCGAAGAGGTCATAAAGGAGCATCCCATACTGCTTAACCGTGCACCCACACTGCACAGGCTCGGTATACAGGCGTTCGAGCCCCTTCTCATAGAGGGTAAGGCAATACAGCTCAATCCCCTCGTGTGTACTGCCTTCAATGCGGACTTCGATGGAGACCAGATGGCAGTGCATGTGCCCCTGTCTATAGAGGCACAGACAGAGGCAAGGGTTTTGATGATGTCCACAAACAACATCCTTTCGCCTGCCCACGGAAAGCCCATAATAGTGCCCACACAGGACATAGTGCTGGGGCTCTATTACCTTACAAGAGAAAAGTACGGTGTTAAGGGCGAGGGCAGGGTATTCTCGTCCTTCGATGAGGCAAGGGCAGCCTACGAGGCAGGTCAGGTGCATCTGCAGGCACGGGTGAAGGTAAAAGTGAAGGGAGAACTCGTGGATACCACCATAGGCAGGGTGCTCCTTAAGGAGATAGTGCCTGATGTTATAGACTTCGAAGAGATAAACAAGGTGATGGACAAAAAACAGCTTGCCCGCCTGATAGATATATGCTACAGGAAGGCAGGCAACAAGCAGACCGTAATCCTTGCCGATAAGCTGAAGGACATGGGCTATGAGTATGCCACAAGGGCTGGTATATCAATATGCGTGGACGACCTGAAGATACCTGCAAAGAAAGAGGAAATCATAAAGAAGGCATACGAAGAGGTAAAGGAGATACAGAACCAGTACAACGAAGGCCTTATAACCGATGGAGAGAGATACAACAAGGTCATAGACATATGGGCACAGGCAACAGAAGAGGTTGCCGAGGAGATGCTCAAAGAGCTCGGTGTGGATGTTATAAAGGACAAGGAGGGTAACGAACGCAGGGTGCCGAGCTTCAACTCCATATTCATGATGGCAGACTCGGGTGCCCGTGGTTCTGCCCAGCAGATACGCCAGCTTGCAGGTATGAGGGGTCTTATGGCAAAACCCTCTGGAGAGATTATAGAGACCCCGATTACGGCAAACTTCCGTGAGGGTCTTACGGTGCTGCAGTACTTCATATCAACCCATGGTGCAAGAAAGGGTCTTGCAGATACGGCACTTAAGACGGCAAACTCAGGATATCTTACGAGAAGGCTTGTGGATGTGGCGCAGGATGTGGTCATAGTGGAAGAGGACTGCGGCACACTGGACGGTATATACATATCCTCACTCGTTGAAGGTGGTGAGATAATAGAGCCCATAGGTGAGAGGCTTCTTGGCAGGGTTGCGCTTGAGGATGTGGTAGACCCCTTCACAGGTGAGGTGCTGGTCAAGGCAAACGAAGAGATAGACGAAGAGGGCGTGAGAAAGATAGAAGAAGCAGGTGTGGACAAGGTGAAGATAAGGAGTGTTCTTACCTGCAGAAGCGCTAACGGAATATGTGTGAAGTGCTACGGAAGAGACCTTGCAAGGGGTAAGATGGTGGAGCTTGGTGAGGCTGTGGGTGTTATAGCAGCCCAGTCGATAGGAGAGCCCGGCACCCAGCTCACCATGAGAACCTTCCACATAGGTGGAACTGCAAGCAGAAGGGCAGAGCAGACAACCCTTGAGGCACGCCACGAGGGTATAGTGAAGTTCGTAAACCTCAATACAGCCGTCAACTCAAGGGGTGAACTCATAGTTATGAGCCGTAACGGCGAGATTTCCATAGTCGACGAACAGGGTAGGGAAAGGGAGAAGAACCCTGTCATATACGGAGCGATGCTGAAGGTGAAAGAGGGGGATAAGGTGAAATCTGGCGACATACTGGCAGAGTGGGACCCCTACACCACACCGATACTTACAGATGTGGATGGCATTGTAAAGTTCGGCGACATCGAAGAAGGCAAGACCATGCGCGAGCAGATAGACGAGTCTACTGGCTTTGCGAGCAGGGTCATCGTGCACTACCGTGAGACAGACATGAGACCCCGTGTTACCATAAAGGACGAAGAGGGTAGAACCCTTAAGATACCCGGCACCCAGATGCCGGCAAGATACATACTGCCTGTGGGTGCCATAATAACGGTCAACGAGGGAGACTTCGTAAAGGCAGGAGACATAATAGCAAAGATACCGAGAGAGACCACGAAGACAAAGGACATCACCGGTGGTCTTCCAAGGGTGGCAGAGCTCTTCGAGGCAAGAAAGCCCAAGGAGTGCGCCATCATAAGCGAGATAGACGGTGTGGTCTCGTTCGGCAAGGATACAAAGGGTAAAAGAAAGGTCATAATAACACCCGATGTGGGTGAGCCCAAGGAATACCTCATACCCAAGGGCAAGCACATAAGCGTGAGAGAAGGAGACCGTGTAAGAGCTGGTGAGCCGCTCATGGATGGCTCCGCCAATCCGCACGATATACTGAGGATACTGGGCGTTAAGGAGCTTGCAAAGTATCTCGTGGATGAGGTGCAGGAGGTCTACAGGCTTCAGGGTGTCAAGATAAACGACAAGCACATAGAGGTCATAGTAAGACAGATGCTCAAGAGGGTCAGGATAACAGACCCGGGAGATACGAAGTTCCTCCTCGATGAGCAGGTTGAAAGGTACATCTTCGAGGAGGAGAACGAAAGGGTGCTTGCCGAGGGCAAGAGACCTGCTGTGGCAGAACCGTTGCTTCAGGGCATAACGAAGGCATCTCTTTCCACAGAGAGCTTTATATCTGCCGCGAGCTTTCAGGAGACCACAAAGGTCTTGACAGGAGCCGCTGTTGAGGGCAAGATAGACTACCTCAGGGGGCTTAAAGAGAATGTGATAATGGGCCGCCTGATACCTGCAGGTAGTGGTTTTGCCAGATACAGAGGTCTTAAGGCAAGGGTTCTCGGAGAGGAGGAACCAGAAGAGGTGGCTGTAGAGCAGCCCGAGGGCGAAAAAGCCGAAAAAATCGACTCGGAGACCCAACTAACCTCTTGACAGAGAAGGGATTAATTGTTAAATTATTGTAATTTGAATCTACCGGTAAAAGGATGTAAGAGGAGACTATGCCGACGCTAAATCAACTTGTAAGAAAAGGTAGAAAGAAGGTCAAAAAGGGTACCGCATCGCCTGCACTTGATGCGTGTCCGCAGAAAAGGGGTGTGTGTGTAAGGGTTTACACCACCACACCAAAGAAGCCCAACTCTGCCCTTCGTAAGGTGGCAAGGGTGAGGCTCACGAACGGTATGGAGGTTACCGCCTACATACCCGGTATTGGCCAC
>DRQE01000109.1 GCA_011371515.1 Deltaproteobacteria bacterium | reverse complement strand
TAATAGACCCGCTTATTGCAAAAGATGAGCTTAAGAAGAAACTCTTTGCCACTGGTATACCTGCCGTGCCGGGGGCAGCCACAGGCCATGTGGTATTCACCGCACAGGATGCCGAAAAGTGGGCAGCCGAGGGCAAGGATGTAATACTTGTGAGAAAAGAAACCAGCCCCGAGGATGTGGGCGGCATGCACGCTGCAAAGGGTATTCTTACAGCCACGGGGGGTAAGACATCGCACGCAGCAGTGGTTGCCCGTGGATGGGGTAAGTGCTGTATAGTTGGCTGTGAGGATCTTCACATAGACATGAAGGCAAAAACCATGTCTGTTGGAGACACCGTTATAAAAGAGGGCGACAAGATAACCCTCAACGGCACAACAGGTGAGATATTCCGTGACGAGCTACCCCTCATAAGACCAACCCAGTCTGAAGAGTACAACACCCTTATGAAGTGGGCAGACAGTGTGAGAACCCTAAAGGTGAGAACCAATGTTGATACCCCTTATGATGCAGAAAACGCCGTGAAACTCGGGGCTGAGGGCATAGGACTCTGCAGAACCGAGCACATGTTCTTCGATACAGAAGAAAGAAGGCTTGCCATCCAGCGCATGATACTTGCCGAAAGCAATGAGGCACGCAAGGAGGCTCTCGATGCACTTCTTCCCATACAGCGCTACGACTTCATAGGCATATTCAACGCAATGGACGGAAAGCCCGTAACCATAAGACTTCTGGACCCACCACTTCATGAGTTCCTGCCCCACACAGAGACCGAACAGAAACACCTTGCCAAAGCACTCGGCATGAGTTTCAACGAGGTAAGACGCAAGATAGAACGGCTCAAAGAGGCAAACCCCATGCTCGGGCATCGCGGGTGCCGTCTCTGTATAACATACCCCGAGATACTCCACATGCAGGTACGCGCCATAATGGAGGCTGCCTGCGAGTGCAAGAAGATAGGCACAAAGGTCTATCCAGAGATAATGCACCCACTGGTTATGGACCGCAAGGAGCTCGAGATACTCGCAAGGGAGACCAGAAGGGTTGCCGAAGAGGTGATGAAAGAGAAGGGCGTGAGGGTCAGATACCTTGTGGGCACCATGATAGAGGTGCCAAGGGCAGCAATCCTTGCCGACCAGATAGCCGAGGTGGCTGACTTCTTCTCCTTCGGCACAAACGACCTCACACAGATGACCCTTGCAATGTCAAGGGACGACGCTGGCAGATTCCTTACAGACTACATGGATGAGAAGAAAACGGGCATACTCAAACACGACCCATTCCAGTCTCTTGATCAGGAAGGTGTGGGTAGACTCATAAAGCAGGCAATAGGGCTTGCAAAACCCGTAAAGAAGACTCTCAAGATTGGTATATGCGGTGAACACGGTGGAGACCCACCATCCATAGAGTTCTGCCACATCAATGGATTCGACTATGTGTCCTGCTCACCCTTCAGGGTGCCTGTGGCAAGGCTCGCTGCAGCTCAGGCAGCCATAAAATGGCCACCAAAGGGTGCAAAAAGACGGGCAAAAAGGAAGGGTTAGCATTAAAAACTCCCCTGAAAGGGTCAACCCCAATATATTGTGCACAGGGTGTATGTAATACACCCTGTATAGTGTATTTTACCCTTTACAAAGGAAAAAAACTCTGCTACCATTTCTGGTAAAATGAAGATAAAGTCCCTTACAGTTCACGGCTTCAAGTCCTTTCCTGAAAGGACCACCTTTGCCTTTCCTTCGGGTATTTCCGCCATAGTGGGACCAAACGGCTGTGGTAAGAGCAACATAGTAGATGCCATACGCTGGGTCATAGGTGAGCACAACATAAGGCATCTTCGTGGAAAGGGGCTTGAAGACCTCATATTCAACGGCAGCGAGACCCGTAAACCCATGGGTATGGCAGAGGTCTCGATTGTGCTCACCAATGAGGACGGCCGTCTTCCTGCCCTTTACAGGAACTTTTCAGAAATAGAGGTCAAAAGGCGTGTATACAGGTCTGGTGAGAGCGAGTTTTTCATAAACAAGGTGCCTGCAAGGCTTAAGGATGTGGTAGAACTCTTCAGCGATACGGGAATTGGCAGAAGGACCTACTCCATAATAGAGCAGGGTCAGGTGGGCTGGCTGGTGACGGCAAAGCCTGAAGAAAGACGGGCGGTACTGGAAGAGGCTGCAGGTATAAACCGCTTCAAGCTGAAGAAAGATCAGGCTTTAAGAAGACTACAGTCCACAATGGAGAACCTTTCAAGGCTCGATGATGTGATAGCAGAGGTGAAAAGGCAGCTCAATTCGCTCAATCGTCAGGCAAAGAAGGCAGAAAGGTACAGGCTACTGAGGGATGAACTGAGAGGGCTTGAGCTAAAGCTGTCAAGAAAGGACTACGAGGCACTCAAACTCTCCATAGATAGAGTGGCAAATACCCTTAAGGACACATCAGACAGGGCGCTCTCTCTCAAGACAGCCATCTCGTCGAAAGAGAGCTCTTTACAGACACTCCAGATTGAGCACATGAAAAAAGAGTCTGCCCTTTCCGGGCTTCGTGGAAGACTCCACGAGACCGAACGCTCCATAGACAGAAAAGAGCGCTCCATAGAGCTATCGAGACTGAGGATAGAAGAGCTTGAACGCACGATAACAAGGCTTGAAAGAGACATAGAAGGGCTCGATGAAAAGAGCACAGCCCTCAAAGAAGAGATAGAGGCTCTTAAAGAGGAGCTTTCAGGCCAGCAGAGACTTCTTGAAGAGAAGAAAGAACTCATAGAGGAATACGAGCAAGGGCTTAACACTCTCAAGGATGAGCTCAATGCAAGAGAGGCAACCATAAACAGGCTCATAACAGAGGCTCTCAGGGTATCCACCGAGGTCTCTGAGATAAAACACTCCATACAGAACTCCATAAAAGAGGAAGACACCATACGGCTGAAGATAGCCCAGCTTGAGCGCGAAAAGGAAGACCTTACCTCTACTCTTGAAGAAAAAAAGCCTGCCTTCGATGCAATAAAGGAGAGGCTTAAAGCCATAGACACACAGAAAGGCGGGCTTGGTGAGGAACTCAAAGAGCTTACCCAGAGGCTTTCCACACTGAAGACTCAGAGGGCAGAGAAAGAAGAAAGGCTTAGCCTGCTCAAAGAGGAGCTATCCTCAAAGAGGGCAAGGCTTAAGACCCTTGAAGAGATGGAGACCGGCATAGAAGAGGGTATAAAAGCCCTTATAGAGGAGAAAAGGGGCAAAGGGGTTCACGGCACCGTTGCAGACATAATAGAGGTCTCCCCCGGCTACGAGCGGGCTGTTGAGGCAAGCCTTGGGGAAAGGCTAAGATATGTGATAGTGGATAGCCACCAGCAGGTAATAGAAGGTATAAACTATCTTAAGACCCGTTCCGCAGGCAAGACGGGTTTTATCCCAGTAAGGGAACTCCACTCTGCAACCACTGCAGAGCCTCCTGCCCCTGAAGGAACAAACCCTCTGAAAGAGAAGATACGGGTGTCAGAACGCTACAGGCCCATTGTGGACCGCCTGTTCGACGATGTCTTCATTGTGGACGACCTCCACAGAGCCATAGATATATGGAGAAGCAACGGTGCCGCAAGGAGGCTTGTAACCCCTGATGGT
>DRQE01000108.1 GCA_011371515.1 Deltaproteobacteria bacterium | reverse complement strand
TGTCCTGTCTCTTTTACAAACTTTCTGTACTCTGCGTTTGTAACCTCATGCTTATCTATATAGCAGCCCTTAAGGTAGAGCTTTCTTTCAGGTTTTTCGTCCTCTTCACCGAGGTTGCTTCCCATTGTGAACTCGCCTTCAGGCACATAGACCATATCCTCTGGCTTTCTTTCACAACCTGAAAGAGCCATCATAATCGTTATCACAACAAGCAGTACTGTGGAGCTGGTTTTGAGAAGCCTTTTCATCTAACCTGATAGACCTCTGCGAGAGTATTTACTCCGGAGCGTCCTTTGCGCAGCGAAACCCACCGTCGTTACCTGCGCCACCTGGCAGGTAGTAGTGGCGTGTGGATGAACGGGCAAATATCTTGCCTATTATGTAATGGCCCAGCACACTGCCAGAGCCACCACGAAGCACACGGTACTTCTTTCCATAGTCCTTTATCTTTGCGGTGTTACCGGGATATGGCTCATACCATGCATCTACCCATTCCATAACATTGCCTGCCATGTCGTACACACCGTAGTAGCTTCTGTCCTCAGGGTAGCTTCCAACAGGAGCTGTGTCGCCTGTGGTAAGGTTTGCCTTCTTCTCATCGTACTCATCACCCCATGGGTATGTCCAGCCGTAGGGCCCACGGGCAGCCTTCTCCCATTCTTCTTCCGTTGGTAGCCTTTTTCCTGCCCATGTGCAGTAGGCATGGGCATCGTACCATGTAACATTGTTTACAGGATGGTTGGCTCTACCTTCAGGATAGTCTCTACCGTTCCAGTTTTTGGGGGCAGGATAGCCTGTGGCATCGATGAACTTTTTGTACTCTGCGTTTGTAACCTCATACTTATCTATGTAGAAGCCCTTGAGGTAGAGTTTTCTCATGGGGCGCTCGTCCTCGTAGAACCTTCCGGAGCGAAGCCCGAACTCCTTGCCAAGCCCTTGGGTGTCCACCTCGTTACTGCCCATTATGAACTCACCGGGGGGTATGTAGACCATTCCCTCTATCTCCGGCGCACCGGAGCCAGAGCATGAATAAAGAACGAACACACATATGAGCATGACGAGTCTATTCAGTATCTTCTGGTACATCTGCCGCACACCTGAAGCCGAAGCTGTCGTTTGTCGTTGATGGGTCGAAGAACGCCCTGTTGTAGGTGGGTGCCGATATGCCACAGCCGTAGAACATGCAGTCCCACCATGAGCCTCCCTTAAGGAGTTTGTAGTTTCTTCCGAACTCGGGGTTTATGTAATCAGAGCCGGGATGTGGCAGGTATTCATCGTCCACCCACTCCCATACGTTGCCACTCATGTCGTAGAGTCCATAGGGGCTTTTTCCTGCCTCGAAGGAGCCAACGGGCATTGTGTCCTCCTGTCCCCTCAGTGGGTTGTTAGATTTGTTTATATCCCACTCATTACCCCATGGATAGATTCTTCCGTCGGTGCCACGGGCAGCCTTCTCCCATTCTCTTTCCCTTGGTAGCCTTTTGCCCTGCCACAGACAGTAGGCGTAGGCATCGAACCATGAGACATATACCACAGGATGGTCTGCCTTTCCCTCCGGATAGGTGCCGCCTTCCCAGTGGTAGGGTGGGGGATGGCCTGTGGCGTCTATGAACTCTTTGTACTTTTTGTTTGTTACCTCGTACTTATCTATGTAGAAGCCATCTATATAGACCACATGAAGTGGTTTTTCGTCTCTAAGGCGGTCGTCTGTGCCCATAAGGAACTCCCCCGGGGGTATGTAGACCATATCGGTAAGGTCAGGCTTTTTTTTCGTTCTGTATCTTTCAGGGGATATCACCTCTTTTGTGTCCTTTCCGGGGTGTCCACTCTTTGCATGGCAGCGAAGACACTCCTTAAGCCTTGCCATGTCCTCCTTTTTGTACTTCGGTTTTGTATGGCACTCCACACAGGTCTCTGCCCCCACCTGAGGGGCTGAAAGGAGCATGGCAACAAGCACAGCTACTATAAGAGTTTGCCGTATCATCTAAAGTCAGGGTCAATCCTCCTGAGTTTCTTGTGTGACACTATGCCCCTGTACTGGCACCTGCAGAGCGCTCTTAAGTACTTTACAAGGGCTTTTATCTCCTCGTCTGTGAGGGTCTTCCTCCATGGTGGCATAAGGGGTGACTTGGCTATACCTGCTCCCCCGTATCTTATGACCTCTTCAAGCTGCTCGTCTGTCTTTGTGGACATGAATGTGGCATCTGTATGGTCTCTGGGGTTTATGCTCATGTCAGGGGTCGAGTTTACCCCGTCACCTCTTCCGTCCTCACCATGGCACTGGCTGCACCATCGCATGTAGAGTGCCTTTCCATCCACCACGGCAAGGGAAGGTGTGGGCACCATACATACTGCCAGCAATACTATAACGCTCAAGATATATCCTGAAAGACCCACCATGAAGCCCTAAATAATTAAATTACTCCAAACACATAAGTGTTGTCAAACAGTTTGAACCCACAGGTGTGGGGTGCCTGCAGGTGGTGAAGCCAGAAGCTCTTAAAGGTGTTCGAAAAGACAGGGGTTTAGCCATCAGTATCTTGCCCCTACCGGTGGGGGGGTGAACCCTTTGAAGCCACGGCAGATGAATATGGAGAACCTCTTTACAGGTGTACTTTTCCATTGCACGGTAAAGAGCTCTCTACGGCAACTCTGGAATGCCTTTCTGAAGGCTGGCTCCATGTCCACATCGCCACTTCTTACATGTATGGCGTTGTAGCCTTTAAGTGTGTAGAACCCCTCCCACAGGTCATACTGGTTTAGCCTTCTTCCACCGGTATAGAGGTTATATGTGCGTGGATGTCCCTTTACATAGAAGGCAAGCTCACTTGCAATCTGGTATCTATCGCTTACGATAAAGAGGGGACCTTCCTTTTCAAGCTCTTCTTTCAGCTCTGATATCTTTCTTCCAAGCTCGTTCCAGCCATAGGTCCTTTTATATATGGCAGCACGCATGAGCTTTGCCTCCATCCTGTCATCAAGCATGAAGGGAAAGAAGAGAAGCAGAGAAAGTGCCATTGCAACCAGCACAGACAGTGCCGCCACTGCCTGCCACACCCTTCTGCCCATCCTTTCTGCAAAGACCCATACAAGCCCTGTAAGCCCGCCTATGTAGGCGAGCACCGCCCAGTTTGCCTGCACCTTTGCCTGAAGGCTTTTCAATATGAAGAGAAGAAGTATGGGAAAAGACATCCAGAAGATGATGGAGGCACGGATGTCTCTACCCTTGAAAGCCCTCTTTGCACAGACCCAGAAGGTATAAAGTATGCCTGTAAAAAGCAGCGGGGTTAGGATGGCGAACTGGGAGCCCAGAAATTCCAGAAGGTGTTCCAGTGAGATGGTAAAACCCCTTTCTACATGGGTAAGGCCTGCCACATGGCGGAAACTCACAAAATCATTCCTTATGTTCCAGATTACAACAGGAAGTGTCAGTGTGAAGGTTATAAGAAGGGCTATATAGGGCTCCTTTCTTCTTGCCTCTTCTTTCAGCCTTCCAGTGGCAAGAAGAAGCAGGAAGAGGCAGCCGTAGAAGAGTATCATCGTATACTTGCATAGAAACCCTATGCCTGTAGCCAAGCCTATAAGGTACCACCATCTTCTCTTGCCATCTACAAGGAGTTTTTTGAGCCCGTAAAGAGAGAGTGTCCAGAAAAATACCAGCAGTATGTCTGTGGTCATGAGTATTGAGCCAGCAAAAAACAGGGGCACAATGTTCAATATGACAGCCGAAGCAAGTGCCTGCCGCTGGCTTCCTGTAAGCTCTTTTGTAAAGAAAAAGAGTGCCACCGTTGTGAGGGCAGCGAAAAGTACCGCCCCGAACCTCACCCCTATCTCTGTATCACCAAGAAGTGTGGTAAATAGGGCTATTATGTAGGCAACTCCGGGACCCTTACTGTAGTAGCTAAGGTCCAGCCTTCTTGACCATTCCCAGTAGTGTGCCTCGTCTGGCGAGAGGTCGAAGGGAGAATAGATGATATATAGAACCCTGAAAAGACTTATTAGGAGTACGAATATGTATAGAAGCGCCCTGTAGCTCATCTTTTAAGCCTCTTTTTCAGCCCTTTGAGCCACTCTTTAAGGTGTGGGGTGAGCCTTTTGTCAGAAAACAGCACAACCCATGCCACTCCTATCCCAAGGGCAATTCCTGCGAGCACATCGGTGGGATAATGTACCCCCACATAGACCCTCGACCATCCGATAAGAAGAGCAAATAGAAGAAAGGGGTAGCGAAGCCTTCTGTACCTTACAGATAGCACCCCCATTACGGCAAATATGTTTGCCGTGTGTCCCGAGGGCATGGAGTATGTCCTGCCACAGCCTCTAAGGGTTCTTACCCAGTCGAACTCGTGGCATGGTCTTATACGCTCGAAGGTGTGTTTGAGGTTTTCTACAAAGAAGTTACTTATGGCAAGGGCAACTATGCAGAGAAGAATCGTCCAGCGGTCTCTGGGTCTGCCGAAGACAAGCAATAGAACAATCACTATCAGAAGAGGTAGCTTGAAGTTTCCGGGGTCTGTAATCCATGGCATGAACTGGTCGAGGAAGCCTGCCGTAAGCTTTACATTGAGAAGCCACAGGAGAAACTCATCTATCCTTTGAACTGTATCGAGGATACCCATAAAAAGAAGGTTTCAGTGTGTAAAGGATGGTCTGAAAAGGTGTTCCCACTACCCTGCCTTAAGCACAAAAACAGGGGTTAGCATGGTGCCAACCCCTTGTTTTTATCGAAAATCTGGCGGAGCCGACGGGACTCGAACCCGCGCCCTCCGGCGTGACAGGCCGGCGTTATAACCAACTTAACTACGGCTCCGCTTCTGACAAACCCGCTCAAAATGGTAGGCGGAACAGGGCTCGAACCTGTGACCTCAGCCTTGTAAGGGCTGCGCTCTACCAACTGAGCTATCCGCCCATCATTATATTTAATTAACAACTTTCTTTACGGTTGTCAAGCTCTTTCATGTGGGCTTAAGGGACGAAGAAAAAAAAAGAGCCTTCCGGTGCAACTAAACTGTTGACCCTGTCTCTGAAATGGTCTATATAATGTGGTATTTTTGGAAAATCTGCTTGACAGGAGAGGGTCTTTTTGTATACAGTATACATTAAGTTTTTGCCCTGAAAGGAGGCTAAAATTGGCACGAAAGAAGATAACCATCGTTGGGGCAGGTCATGTGGGGGCTCATGCAGCCCTCTGGATGGGGCTTAAAGAACTTGGCGATATAGTACTCGTAGACATAGTTGAAGGGATGCCCGCAGGAAAGGCGCTCGATATAAAAGAGGCATCTCCCATCGAAGGGTTCGACTCTATAATCACAGGCACAAACGACTACAAGGACACCGAGGGCTCAGACCTTGTGGTAATCACAGCAGGGCTTGCAAGAAAGCCGGGGATGAGCAGAAGCGACCTTATAGACAAAAACTCGGGCATCGTTAAGGCTGTTGTTGAGAATGTGGTCAAATACTCGCCAGATGCCCATCTGATGGTTGTTACCAACCCGCTCGATGTAATGGTATATGTGGCATGGAAGGTAAGCGGGCTTCCACCCCACAGGGTGGTCGGTATGGCAGGTGCACTGGACAGTGCAAGGCTCAGGGCATTCATATCCATGGAGCTCGGTGTGTCGGTGGAGGATGTTCAGGCAATGGTCATAGGTGGGCATGCAGACGAGATGGTGCCCCTTAAAAGATACACCACCGTAAGTGGCATCCCTATAGAGCAGCTTATGAGTGAGGAAGCCATACAGCGGGTGATGGACAGAACCCGTAACGCAGGCGGAGAGATAGTAAGTCTGCTTAAAACAGGCAGTGCCTACTATGCGCCATCTGCAGCGGTGGCAGAGATGGCAGAAAGCATTCTTAAGGACAAAAAGCGCATAATACCCTGTGCAGCCTACTGTGATGGCAAGTACGGGCTTGATGGTGTGTTCGTAGGAGTGCCCGTAAGGCTTGGTGCAGGCGGAGTGGAAGAGATTATAGAGATAGAGCTGAATGAAGAGGAGAGGGCTCTTTTCGACAACTCGGTGAAGGCCATAAAGGGGCTTGTGGCAGAGCTCAATCTTTAGAAGGGGAGGCAGAAGAAGGGGTTGAGAGAGCTATCGGTAGACAGAATAAGAGAAGAGGTGAAAAGGCTCTGCATAGAGGGTGCCTACATACTTGAAGAGGATGTGCAGAGTGCCCTTAAGAGCGCCTTTGAGCGTGAGGTCTCTCCCATGGGCAGAGAGGTGCTCACCCAGATAATAAAGAATTACGAGATAGCCCTTGAGGGTGTATTGCCCATGTGTCAGGACACCGGCATCGCAGTAGTCTTCGTGGAGATTGGTAGAGATGTAAGGCTCGATGGCTCGCTTGAAGATGCCATAAATCAGGGTGTAAGAGAGGGCTACGAGGAGGGCTATCTTAGAAAGTCTGTCTGTCATCCCATAACGCGCCAGAACACGGGCGACAACACACCTGCCATAATACACACTCGTATAACAGAGGGCGACAGGGTGAAGATAAAGGTTGCCCTCAAGGGTGCAGGCAGCGAGAACAAGAGTAGACTTAAGATGTTCAACCCCACGGCAGGGGTGGATGCGATAAAAGAGTTTGTTGTAGATACCGTAAGGGAGGCGGGTGGCAGTGTCTGTCCACCCATAGTGGTTGGTGTGGGTATCGGTGGGGACTTTGAAAAATCTGCAATACTATCTAAAGAGGCAATACTTAGACCCATCGGCACCCCACACCCTGATGAAGATATTGCAAAACTGGAGGAAGAATTTCTTGAGGAGGTAAACAAACTGGGGATAGGACCCATGGGGTTTGGAGGCACAGTAACAGCGCTTGCTGTGCATATAGAGGTGTATCCCTGTCATATAGCAAGCCTCCCGGTAGCGGTCAACATCCAGTGCCATGCAGACAGGCACAAAGAAGTGGTGATTTAAAAGTTTAATAAAGGGGTCGGTCAGGGAAGTTTCCCCAATTATAACAGGGGCTTCCCCATGGTGGACTATCCCCGAAAGAAAGGGCAGCCAAGAGGGATGGACTTTAAGAGGATAACACCCCCGCTTACAGAGGAGATTGTAGAGGGTCTCAGGGCAGGCGACAAGGTCTTTATCAGTGGAACCATCTATGCCGCAAGGGATCAGGCTCACAAGCGCATGTTTGAGCTTATACAGAAGGGCGAGCCACTTCCATTTGACATAGGCGGACAGATTATATATTATGTTGGACCCACCCCGCCGAGGGAGGGTATGGTGATAGGCTCGGCAGGGCCCACAACGAGCTCAAGGATGGATGAGTTCACACCCGCGCTTCTCAAGGCAGGGCTTAAGGCAACCATAGGCAAGGGTGCCAGATCAAGTGAGGTTAAAGAGGCGCTTAAGAGGTTTAAGGCAGTATATTTTGTCTCTGTTGGTGGGGCAGGGGCACTTCTATCACAGAGGATAAAGAAGGCAGAGGTCGTTGCATATCCAGAGCTCGGCACAGAGGCAATAAGAAGGCTTGAGGTGGAAGACTTCCCTGTTATAGTTGCATACGATATGTACGGTGGAGACCTCTTCAAAGAGGGCGTTGAAAAATACAGAAAGGTTTAGGGGCGATGAAGATAAAGATTGAAAACAGGGCACTCCACAGCGAGGAGCTTAAACACCTTGAAAGAATCACAGGAGAGGACCCTGCAAAGTGCTACCAGTGTGGTAACTGTTCGGCAGGCTGTCCGCTATCTTACATAATGGACTATCCACCATCGCAGATGATAAGGCTGCTGCAACTGGGCAGAATTGACGAGGCAAAAAGCGCAGAGTCTGTGTGGCTCTGTGTGAGCTGTATGCAGTGTTATGCACGCTGCCCCAAGGATGTCAGTGCCGGTACCCTTTTCGAGGGCTTGAGGCAACTTACACTCAGAGAGGGCGAGGACTACAAGAAGATAAAAGAGCTCGACATGCCCTTCCTGAAAGGTGCCCCGCAGCAGGCTCTTGTATGCGGGTTCAGAAAGTTTGTAAGCTGACACATTCACAGGGGATGTTTCCACATCCCCGAAGGATGCAGGGCAATATTGAGTAGACCGTAAAAGAGACTACAGAGGTTAAGGCAATATGAAGATACCCTATTATCCGGGATGTACACTCAACACAGTTGCAAAGGGGTTTGACCTTTCGGCAAGAGAGAGTGCGCGTACTCTGGGTTTTGAACTCTGTGAGCTTGAGCAGTGGAGCTGCTGTGGGGCAAGTTTTCCTCTTACCCCTGACAACATCATAGGGCTAACCTCACCTGCAAAGGTTCTCACAGCGGCAGCAAAGGTTGATTCCGTGGTTACCACCCTGTGCAGTGTCTGTTACAATGTGCTCAAAAGAACCGCCGAGACCCTTTCAGAAGATCGTGAACGGCAGAAGGTGGTGGCTGAATTCATAGAAGAGGAATACAACCCCTCAATAGAGGTACTCCATTTTGTGGAGATACTCAGAGACAAGATAGGCTTTGAGAAGGTAAAAGAGAGTGTTAAAAGGCCCCTTGGGGGGATAAAGGCTGCTGCCTACTATGGCTGCATGCTTTTAAGACCATTCAAAACGATGGGTATAGATAAGCCTGAGGCACCTACCGTTATGGAAGACCTTTTCAGTGCCCTTGGGCTTGAGCCTGTGGACTTTCCAAAAAAGATAGAGTGCTGTGGAGCACACCTTGCGATGACACGGGAGGATGTGGTGGCAAAACTTTCAGGCGATGTTATAGAGAGTGCCACAGAATGTGGTGCTGAGATTGTGGTTACAAGCTGTCCCCTGTGCCAGTACAACCTTGAAGAGGCACAGAAAAGAGCAATGGAAGAAAGAAGGGACTGGAAGACCGTGCCTATAGTCTATTTCACACAGCTTCTGGGCTATGCCCTTGGTCAATCGGAAGAAGAGGCAGGTCTTGACAAAAATAAGTGGGATGTAAGAGCACTCTTTAAAGAGAAGGGGGTGGGCCTATGCCAAGGATAGGTGTATTCGTCTGCCAGTGTGGCAATAACATAGAGAGCACAGTTGATACAAAGAAGGTTGCCGAGGAGATGAAGAAACTGCCCGGTGTGGTCTTTACCTGTAGTTACAAGTTCATGTGCTCTTCACCGGGCCAAGAGATGCTCAAAGAGATGATAAAGAAGTACGATCTCGATGGTGTGGTTGTGTCTGCCTGCTCACCCCACATGCACGAGGCAACCTTCAGAAAGGCATGCGAGAAGGCAGGCCTTAATCCCTACCGCTGTGAGATTTCCAACATAAGGGAGCAGTGTAGCTGGGTCCATCCCGACAAGACCAAAAAGACAGGCACCCTAAAGAGCATAGACCTTACGAGAATGACCATAGAGAGGCTTAAAAGAAACAGGCCTCTTAAGACCATAAGCATGCCTGTAACGAAGAGGGCACTGGTCATAGGTGGAGGTATTGCGGGCATACAGGCAGCCCTCGATATGGCAGAGGGTGGCATAGAGGTAATCCTTGTGGAGAAGGAACCCTCCATAGGGGGCAACATGGCTCGCCTCTCTGAGACATTCCCCACCATGGATTGTTCCCAGTGTATCCTTACACCAAAGATGGTGGAGGCAGAGCTAAACGAGAAGATAAAGCTCTATACCTATTCAGAGATAGAGAAGGTGGAGGGCTACATAGGTAACTTCACAGTGACCATAAGAAAGAAGGCACGCTATGTGAAGGAAGACCTCTGCACGGGGTGTGGTGAGTGCTGGGAAAAATGTCCCTTCAAGGCAACAAGCGAGTTCGAGATGGAACTCAAAGAGCGTAAGGTCATATACACCCCCTTCCCGCAGAGTGTTCCCAACGTGCCGGTTATCGATGCACCAAACTGTGTGATGATACAGAAGGGCAAATGCGGTGTATGTGCAAAGGTCTGTGGACCCAAGGCGATAGACTTCGAGCAGCAGGATGAGTTCATAGAGGAGAAGGTTGGAGCCATAGTGGTTGCAACAGGCTATGAGCTCATGCCGAACGAGAGGTTTGCCGAGTACGGCTACGGAAAGATAAAGGATGTTATAAGCGGGCTACAGTTCGAAAGGCTCGCCTCCTCATCAGGACCCACAGGGGGTAAGATTGTAAGACCCTCTGATGGAAAGGTGCCAGAAACGGTGGTATTCATACAGTGTGTGGGCTCAAGGGATGAGAAGAAGGGTGTTGCCTACTGCTCGAAGATATGCTGTATGTACACGGCAAAACACACCATGCTCTACAAACACAAGGTCCACCACGGACAGGCCTATGTGTTCTACATGGATATAAGGTCTGGCGGAAAGCGCTATGAGGAGTTTGTAAGAAGGGCCATAGAGCACGACGGGGCAATGTATCTGAGGGGAAGGGTCTCGAGGGTTTATGAGAAGAATGGCAAGGTCATAGTGCAGGGCGCAGACACATTAAGTGGCACACAGGTTGAGATAGAGGCAGATATGGTTGTTCTTGCCACAGCCATAGTGCCAAGAAAGAGTGCAATAGAGCTTGCCCAAAAACTTGGTATAGGATACGACAAATACGGCTTCTA
>DRQE01000107.1 GCA_011371515.1 Deltaproteobacteria bacterium | reverse complement strand
CGAAACAGAAGGTTCACACCTATGCTCATATTTGGTGCAAACACAACGCCCACACGCCGTGATGCCTCTGTTATCGTTGCCCGCTGTTCCACTGAAAACCCTGTCGTGCCTATGACAACGGGCTTTTGAAGGGCTACGGCAATCTCAAGGTTTCTTATGGTCGCCTCAGGGGTGGTAAAGTCTATGACCACATCGGCATCACGGAATGCCTCTTCGGGGTTGTCTGTAACCACAACACTGGTGTTAAGCCCTGTAAGCTCCTGTAAGCCTCTTCCTACCCATGGATGTCCCTCTTTCTCGAGGGCACCTGCAAGTATGGCGCCTTCTTCGTCTTCCACGCATGTGGCTATGGTTCTGCCCATCCTGCCCGAGATACCGGTGATAGCTATCTTTACCATACTGAACTTATGCCTCCTTGATGAGTCCGTAGTTTTTAAGCAGCTCTTCGAGCTTTATTCTGTTCGCATCGGTTATGGTGGTAAGCGGTAGCCTTAACTCTTCCTCTATAAGCCCCATCATCGAAAGGGCTGTCTTTACAGGAATAGGGTTGGTCTCTATGAACATAATCCTGTTAAGTGGCTGTAGCCTCTGGTGTAGCTTTCTTGCCTCCTCGAGGTTGCCATCGAAGAAGTGTTTGCACAGAAGCGAGACCTCACTCGGAAGTATGTTCGATGTTACAGATATGACGCCCCGTCCACCTATTGCAAGCATGGGTAGAGTAAGAGAGTCATCGCCTGAAAGCACGGTGAAGTCTTCACCAGTAAGCTCTATTATCTGGCTTACCTGATCAAGGTCTCCAGATGCCTCTTTTATTCCCACTATGTTTTCAAACTCTGAAAGCCTTGCCACCGTTTCTGGAAGCATGTTAACACCGGTTCTACTAGGCACATTGTAGAGTATAAGCGGGATGGATGTATGTTCTGCTATCTTTCCGTAGTGTTCAAGGAGCCCTTTCTGGGTGGGCTTGTTGTAGTAGGGGGTTATAAGAAGCGCAGCATCTGCACCCACCTCTTCTGCATGTCTTGTGAGCATTATGGTCTCTGCCGTTGAGTTGGAGCCCGTGCCTGCTATAACCTTTATCTTGCCCTCTGTGAGCTCCTTCGTAAGCTCTATGACACGGTTGTGTTCTTCGTAAGATAGGGTAGCACTTTCACCCGTGGTGCCACAGGGTACAACCCCTGCCACCCCAGCCTCTATCTGTATTTCAAGTAGCCTTTTAAGGGCATCCTCGTCAACCTTGCCTTCTTTGAACGGTGTAACCAGTGCCGTGAAACAGCCCTGAAACATAGCCTGTCACCTCCAGAATTTTACATTTATTGTGCCTTCAAATACTTCTTCTGCAGGTCCTGTCATGTAGACATGATTGTCGTCTCTGGACCATTCTATAAGGAGTTCACCCCCTTTAAGATAGACCACAACCTTTCGCTGTGTCAATCCTTTTATGTGGCTTGCCACAGCACTTGCACAGGCTCCCGTACCACAGGCAAAGGTCTCGCCACTGCCCCTTTCCCACACGCGCATCTTTATCTTCTTTTTGTTCAGCACTTCCACAAACTCCACATTGGTCCTGTTTGGAAAGAAGCTGTGGCTTTCGAGCACAGGACCAAAGCGGGCAACATCGAAGTCATCCACAGAGTCCACGAATATCACACAGTGGGGGTTACCCATGGATACGCAGGTAATGTGAAAAGTTCTTCCTCTTATTTTGAGAGGATGGTCCTTTATAAGCCCCTCTTTCTTTACGGGTATAAGAGAGCCTTCAAGAATGGGCTCACCCATGTCCACCCTTACGAGCCCGCCCTTTACCCTTTCGACAGCCTTTATGCCTGCCATGGTCTCTATCGAAAGGGTGGGCTTTCTTTTGAGCCTTCTCTTCCATATGTAGTTTGCAAGACATCTTATACCATTGCCACACATCTCCACCTTCGAGCCGTCGGCATTGTATATCTCCATAAGGAAGTCTGCCTTCTTGGAGTTTTTAAGCACAAGTGCCTGATCAAACCCTATGCCGAATCTTCTGTGGGAAAGCTTCTTTATAAGCTCAGTAAGTCCTCTTACGCGCCTGCCTCGAAGGTCAAGCACTATGAAGTCGTTTCCGAGCCCGTGCATCTTGACAAACTTAAGCTCCATCTTTCCACCTCTCTGTGCAAAGTTTTTTACTTAAGCTCCTCGGGGATCTTCTCTCCACGGATAAGGTCCTGCAAACTCTCCCGCCTTCTTATCACATGATAGGTTCTGCCACTAACCAGAACCTCTGCACTTCTGGGCCTTGAGTTGTAATTACTTGACATGGAAAAGCAATATGCACCGGCACTCATGAATGCTAGAAGCTCTCCCGGTTCAACTGTCTTTATGGTTCTATCTCTTGCAAGAAAGTCTCCGCTTTCACAGATGGGACCCACGATGTCTGCGGTTATCTCCTCTCTGTCCTGCTGAACCACCGCTCTTACCTCGTGGTAGGCATCGTATAGAGAGGGTCTCGGCAGATCATTCATTGCAGCATCCACGATGACGAAGTTCTTGAGGCTACCCTTCTTTGTGTAGAGCACCTTTGTAACCAGTATGCCAGAGTTACCCATGATGACTCTACCCGGCTCGAATATGAGGGTGAGGCCAAGCCCCTCTGTTTCTTTTATGACTGCCTCTCCGTAGTCTGAAGGATGGGGAGGAGCCTCATCCCTGTAGGTTATACCAAGCCCACCACCCATGTTCAGATACTCTATGTTTATGCCCTCTTTTCTCAGGGTGTTAATGGTCTTTACCACCCTTTTCAGTGCTTCCACGAAGGGAGAAAGCTCGGTTATCTGCGAGCCTATGTGGCAGTCCACCCCTATGGGTTCAACCCATGGAAGATTGTCCTTTGCATATATGTATTCCTTTATTGCCAGTTCTGTCTCTATGCCGAACTTGTTCTTTTTAAGCCCTGTGGATATGTAGGGATGTGTTTTGGGGTCTATGTCAGGGTTCACCCTTATGGCTATGCGGGTCTTCTTTTTAAGCCTTCGGGCTATATGGTTTATTCTTCTCAGTTCCTGCGGGCTTTCCACATTGAACATGAGGATTTTCTTCTTTATTGCGTACTCTATCTCGTCGTCTCGTTTCCCAACCCCTGAAAATACCACCCTTGTGGTATCTCCACCTGCCTTTACCACCCTGAAGAGTTCCCCTCCAGAGACTATGTCGAATCCACTGCCTTCTCTGGCAAGAAGCCTCAAGATGGCTATATTGGAGTTTGCCTTCACAGAGTAGCAGACAAGGTGTTTCACGCTGCGGAATGCACCGTCAAAGGCACCATAGTGGCGTTTTATCGTTTTGGCACTGTAGATGAAGACGGGGGTACCCACTTCCCGCACTATCCTCTCTATGGAGACACCCTCTGCGTAGAGCTTACCCCTTCTGTAGTCGAAAAAGTGCATAGTTCTACCTCCTTAAAGCCTGTGTTTCCTCTTCAAGTGGTGGTTGTGGCGGAGCCTTCCTGCCACAGCCGACTGAAAAAGATAGTGCCACAAGAAGCAGCACGACAGTGAGCAATCTTTTCATATTATGTCCTTTTTAAGCTCTCTTTCCACCCTTTTAAGCTGTCTTCTGACCTCTTTTATCGAGGCGGCTCCCCGTGCCTTTCTCCTTTTCACAGAGCCCTCTACGGAGACTGCCTCTTTTATGTCCTCTTCGAAAAGTGGTGAGAAGCTACGCCACTCTTGGAGTGTAAGCTCTGTAAGTTCCTTACCCTTTTCTATACAGCTTGCAACTATGCTGCCCGCTATGTGATGGGCTTCCCTGAAGGGTACCCCTTTAAGCACAAGATAGTCTGCCACATCGGTTGCGGTAAGAAACCCACCACAGGTTGCCTCCCAGATGGTCTCCCTGTTTATCTTCATCGTCTCAAGCATTGGTGCGAGCACCGAAAGGGAGCCCTTCACGGTGTCCACTGTATCGAAAAGGGGCTCTTTGTCTTCCTGCATATCACGGTTATATGTAAGGGGCAGTGCCTTCATAACCGTTAGTATGGCAACAAGGTTTCCGTAGACCCTGCCAGTTTTACCCCTTATGAGTTCAGCCACATCGGGGTTTTTCTTCTGTGGCATGAGGGATGAGCCTGTGGCAAAGCTATCGTCGAGTTCTACAAAGCCGAACTCTTTGCTCGTCCAGAGCACAATCTCCTCACAGAGCCTCGACAGATGCATCATAACCACCGCGCAGTGGCTTATAAACTCCACAACGAAGTCCCTATCGCTTACAGCGTCCATGCTGTTCTCTGTAACCGCAGAAAACCCAAGAAGCTCTGCCCCATGGGCTCTGTCCACATCGAACCCCGTGCCTGCAAGGGCACCGGAGCCAAGGGGCATGATGTCCACCCGTTTAAGACAATCTTTAAGCCTCTGGCTATCCCTTTTCAGCATCTCGTAATAGGCAAGCAGATGGTGTGCCAGTGGCACTGCCTGTGCCCTCTGTAGATGGGTATAGCCGGGCATTATTACATCTATGTTGTCCTTTGCAACCCCGTAGAGGCTTCTTTGAAGCTTTCTTATAAGGTGGAGTATCTCAAGGGTCTCCCTTTTCACATAGAGTCTTAAGTCAAGGGCTACCTGATCATTCCTTGATCTACCTGTATGGAGTTTGCCTCCAAGGGGACCTATCTTCTCTATAAGCCTTCTTTCTATTGCCATGTGGATGTCTTCTGTATCCGTGCCAAATTGAAGGCTACCTGTCTCTATTTCTTTTTCTATCTCCTTGAGGGCACGCTCCAGTTCTACCCTTTCTTTTTTCGTCAGTATGCCTGCTCTCTCAAGCATACGTGCCTGTGCTATTGAGCCCTTGATGTCTTCTTTAAAGAGCCTTTTGTCGAACTCTATCGAAGCGGTAAACCTTTCCACCAGTGGATGAAGCCCTTTTTTGAATCTACCTGCCCATGGTTTCTTCTTTTCCATTGTTTTACTCTCCGAGTGTCTCTATTATGCCCGCATAGAGAAGGGGCAGCATTATCTCGTGGTGTCCTGTAAGGGTGTAGCCCCTGCCACCTGTTGAGGTGGGCCGCCTTACCACATTTGTAAGTGGGCGGTAGTGCTGAATGAAGTCCATATTAACGGTGGTAAACTTTTTCACCCTGTAGCCAAGGTTTCTTACCAGTGTAAGAGCCTTGAGAAAGACCTCTGGTATTATAACCGCCGAGCCTATGTTAAGAAATACTCCCCCCTCAAGGGTGCTCACAACTCCTGTAAAGAGCCTGAAGTCCTTAAGGGTTGCCCTGCCAGTAAGTGCACCGTCCATTGCAGGGTGTATGTGAAGTATGTCTGTGCCAACTGCAACATGCACGGTAACGGGCACACTGTATCTTACGCCTGCTGCAAGTATACTCATATCTTTATATGGAAACTCGCTCTTTTCTATCATCCTGCCCACAGCTTCACCTATACCAAGCCCCCTTCTTGCCCCCCTTTTTATGGCATCGTTGAGCATGGTGCCGGTTTCTTCTGCCATGCCGAATCTGCCCGTTGAAAGGGCGGTGTCCACATCCTCAGATGTTATGCCTGCAAGGGCAAGCTCAAAGTCATGCACTATACCTGCCCCGTTCATAGCCACCGCACCTACAATGCCACGGCGCATCATGTCTATTATTATGGGGCTCAGGCCTGTCTTTACAACGTGTGCCCCCATGCCGATGGCAACGGTCTTTCCTTCCCTGTGGGCTTTCACTATTGCAGAGATTACATCCCTCAATGTCCTGCCTGCCAGTACATGCGGCAGGCTCTCAAGAAATTCCCTGAAGCTACCACCCTGTGGAAAGAGCCCGCAGAGCTCCTTTACAGAGACCTTGCTCTTTCTCTTCTTTAGCGAATAGGTCTTTACGCCCTTTGGCTCTATGGGTTTGAACTTCATCGGTTCTGTCCTTCAAACAGCATCTTCTCTGTAAGCTCACAGAGTATGTGGCAGGCTGTTATGTGCACTTCCTGTATACGCGGGGTGCTTTCAGCCTCTACAACGAGTGTGATGTCTGCCATGCCTTTGAGCCTTCCACCGTCTTTGCCCGTAAGGGCTATGGTGGCAATATCCATCTTTTTTGACTGCTCAAGGGCTTTCAGGACATTCTCTGAGTTGCCGCTCGTTGATATGGCAAGAAGCATATCCCCAGCTCTACCAAGGGCACGCACCTGTTTTGAAAAGACCTCATGGAAGCTGTAATCATTGCCAACGCTTGTGAGGATAGAGGTGTCTGTTGTGAGTGCTATTGCAGGCAGCGGGGCTCTTTCCATCTCGAAGCGATTTACAAACTCTGCTGCAAGGTGCTGTGCATCTGCGGCAGACCCACCGTTGCCCACTATAAGAAGCTTTCCACCCTTTCTGAACACCTCGGCAATAAGTTCTGCTGCCTCTATGAGTCTTTCGGCGTTTTCTACAAAAAAACGCCTCTTTATCTCAATGGCTTCCTCTATTTTATTAAGAAGGGTTTTGCTATCCATCCAGAAAATCCTTTATTTTGTATAGCCTTTGATAATATCCTTATTTCAGATGTTATTCAAGTTTTTTCATATAAGAAACCTTCCGTTTTTCTGCACCAGTTTTCCATCTATGTAGAGGGCGCCACCCTTTCTTAAGTCCTTTATCATATCCCAGTGTATGGCGGATATGTTCTTTCCGCCTGCCTCTTTGTAGGACTTGCCAACTGCAAGGTGTACTGTGCCACCTATCTTTTCATCGAAGAGAATATCCTTTGAAAACCTCTTTATTCCGTAGTTCACCCCTATGCCAATCTCACCAAGATAGCGTGCGCCTTTGTCAGTAGAGAGCATGGAAAGCAGGAAGTCTTCGCCCTTGTCAGCCCGTGCCTCAACCACCTTACCCTTTCGGAATCTGAGCCTTATGCCTGTAACCTCTCTGCCCTGATATATGGCAGGGTGTTCGTAGTATATGTAGCCCTCGGCAGAGTTCTCGACAGGTGAGAGGAAGACCTCTCCATCGGGCATGTTGCGTTCACCCCAGCATGGTATGGCAGGCCTGCCCTTTATGCTCAGGGTCAGGTCTGTATCCTTACCCACTATCCTTATCTCACTTGCCTTATCGAGAAGGGCTTTGAGTTTCTCGGTTAGTTTCTTTATCCTGTTCCAGTCTATGTTGGTTGCTCCATAGAGAAAGTCCTCGTATTCGGCAAGGCTCATGTCTGCCTCCTGAGCCAGTGCGTTGGTGGGATAGTTGCAGAGTACCCAGCGTTTTTTGTTCACTATGGTGTCTGATATGGGCCTTAAGACCTTTGCACGGCGCCCCATCTTTTCAGGGTCTATGTTTGAAAGTGCTTTCTTGTTTATGGGAGCACGGATGTTCACCACACAATCTATGTTTCGCGCCTCGTAGTGTTTTATCTTTGGAAAATGGAGAAGCTGCTCTTCCGTTGCCTCTTTGAAGAATATGTTTGCCGTCTCCTCAAAGCCTATGTTCACATAGGGATGAGCACCAGCCTTCAGGACCTCTCTGTAGAGCTCGAGCACAAGTGGTTTTGCAAGCTCACTTGAAGAGCTTATAAGAACAAGCTCGTCTTTCTTTACCCCAAGAGAGTGGTTTACAAGGATTGTAGCAAGTTTTTTAACCCTCGGGTCTGCCATCTTCATTGCCTCCTTTCTGGTTTGTTCCAGAGCCTTCCCTGAAAGGTGTCTCTTTCTTTAAGAAGCTCTTCTATTCTTTTTCTTACCCTCTCTTTGTCGAGGCTCCACAGGGGAGCGACAAGATGTTCAGCAGGTGTTGAGCCGCAAAGCCTGTGTATGGTGGTCTTCGGAGGTAAGAGCTCAAGGGATTCTACCACACACTCTGCGTAGGCTTCAAGCTCAAGGGGTTTGAAGAAGCCCTCTCTGTAGAGGGCTTCAAGTCGGGTGCCCCTTATTACATCGAGCTGGTGAAACTTTACACCCCATAGCCCAAGCTCTGCCACAAGCCTTACTGTATGGAGCATGTCTTCCTTTGTCTCACGAGGTAGTCCCAGTATCAGATGGGTGCAGACCTCTATTCCGTAAGCCTTCGTCAGCTCAACAGCCTTCAGGAAGTCCTCCACACTGTGCCCGCGGTTTATGAGCTCAAGGGTTCTGTTGTGGGCAGACTGTAGCCCAAGCTCTATCCACAGGTGTTTCTCCTCTTTAAGTCGGGCAAGGAGTTCAAGCACTGCTGGGCCAATACAATCGGGCCTCGTGGATATACAGAGGGCTACCACCTGTGGATGCCGGAGGGCTTCACGGTAGAGACCTTCGAGCCTTTCTATCGGGGCATAGGTGTTTGTGTTTATCTGAAAGTAGGCTATGAATTTATCTGCTCTGTATCTTCTACCAAGAAGCCTTGTGCCGGTGTTAAGCTGTTCGGTTATGGTCATCCCTGAAGAGTAGGCAGCAGGCAGAAGTGTTTCGGGCACACAGTATATGCAGCCACCTTCCGAGATGGTGCCGTCTCTGTTGGGACAGCTGAACCCACAGTAGAGAGTTACCCTCTGGACCCTTCTGCCAAAGCGCTCCTTAAGGTAGCGTGATAGGGGATAGTATCGCTCTTTCATTCCCTGTATGCCCGAAATTTCTTAACAAACCCCATGGGCCTGAAGCCAAGTTTTGCCTGTCTTAAGCCCTCTTTGCCGAGGTCCTGTTCCATGTTTATGTACTCGAATCTTTCCTTGATACTCTCTGCAAAGTTTTTGAGCACGAACTCGGCAATACCCGTATAACCACGCAGGGATTTTCTGAAGTGGAAGAGAAAGGTATCCCCTATTGGATGGGGCTCGCCGATGATGTAGGCAGAAGGTGTATCGTCTATATAACAGATGGTGCCCTCGAGTCCAAGCTCGTAGAAGAGCTCAACCCCTTCTCTGGCAGCCCGATAGTCTCCCTCATCCTCTCTTTCTTCTCTCCATCTTTCGAGCACCTGTAAGACATCCTGCCTTGTGTCTTCATCTATGGGTTTCAGGGTTGCCCTGTAGGTTGAGACGAACTTGTTGTAGAGGTT
>DRQE01000106.1 GCA_011371515.1 Deltaproteobacteria bacterium | reverse complement strand
TTTATGAGCTCCCTGAGCCCTGCTGGCTCACCTGCAGAAGTGGCGGCTGGAGAAGAGAGAAAAATGCCTGCAACAAGGAGTATTACCGCCATTCTACCCAATGTAGAACGAAATGGCAAAAAAATACCCCCTTTCATGGTCCTCCTTATGTATGGCAGTGTGTTTCGCATACCTTACCCAGTTTTTCCATGTGATGTGTACAGTGTTTTGTAGTGCATGTGTAGCCCTCTGTTGCCACAACGGGCATTGAAAGCCCTGCCAGTATTATCGCCACTACAAGGAGATTCTTTAGAAGGAATCCCGCCGATGGTCTTGCAGAAAGGTCTGCCCTGCTGCGGCCCAAAAGAGCCTCTATTCTTTCTCTCAACTCATAGCCTGCAATGGATGCACCACCTGCCTCCAAGGACACGAGACTGCTTTTCAGCTTAAGCAACGCCCTTGCAACAGGTATGGGGCTTTCAAGCCGTCGGGCTGCTGTTCTGTCTGCCTCCATCTCTTTAATCCTTCTTATCCTCTCTTCGAGGCATCTACCAACGGGAAGATAAAATAGAGCGTCCTTGAGGAAAGACAGCGCCAGTATCTTCAACGGGTCTTTTCTTCTTCTGTGGTGTATCTCGTGATACATAACCCCGAGGAGTTCATCCCTGCCAAGCCTCTTCATAAGCCCTGTTGATATGTATATCTTCGGACGCAGGAGCCCATGGGTGAATGCCACTGCCACAGTGTCATCCCTTATTAGCACCACACTGGATGCACCCTGTGTATAGAGAGGAAGCCTTTTTATGCGCAGGTAACTCTGTAGAAGACCTGTTGCGTTCTTTATTGATGCGTAAAGAAGCCCTGCAACGATCAGTCCACCCGAAAGCCAGAAGAGTAGCACATCCGCCGTTACATAGGGCAGACAGCCCTCCACAACGCTTCTGCACCAGTCCACAAGGTCATAGAATAGCCCCGAAAGCCTCACCACACCAAGCACTGTAAGAAGCATAGCCAGTGCCATAAAGAGCAGAAGCCCTGCCTTTATGAAAGCCACGGTGTCAGTCCTTTTTACCGAGCTCACGGCTCTTCTCCTCAACGAGTCTCTTCAGCCTCTCCAGTTCCTTGGGATCCTCCTCTGCAAGAAGGTCCACAAAGTTAACTATAGCAGTCGATTGAGAAAGTTCAAGTACCCCTTTGAGCACCTCTCTTGCAACGAACCCTTCGAACTCCCCCTTCGAGTAGAGGGCTGAAAAGATGTAGCCCTCCTCACCCTTCTCCTTCTTTACGAGTCCCTTGTTCACAAGCCTTTCGAGCACGGTAAGAACCGTGGTGTAGGCAACCTTCTTTGCCCTGAGGACTTCCTTATAGACCTCTCTGCCGGTAAGCCCGCCCTTCTTCCACAGAACCTCCATTATGACACCCTCAAGCGGACCAAGGGCTTCGCCACCAGACTTCCCTATTCTGAAACTTTTAAGAAAGGACTTCATAGCTCCATGATATTCTACATTGGGTAGAATGTCAAGAAGAAAAAAATCACCCCCATCTCTTCGGTAAGGAGGCTTTCTTCAAGAAAGGGGGCTTTCCTTATGGGGAAGAGATGGGGGTGTCTTGAGGTATTAGCCTTTATCTGTCTTTGTGGCATCCCTCCTTCCTTTGAATAGATATATGACAAAGGCAATACCAACTACCTGCACCAGAATCCACATCCCCACGGTCATAAGGAATGTGTAATCGGGCCTGTAGGTTCCTGTTGCCTCGTCATAGCTGTAACAGAGAAGTTTCACAAGGTCTACGAGCCCTCCCGAGCCCGATGGCTTTTCGGCATCTTTTCTGTTTATCAATGCAGTGAGGGGCTCGAGCAGTTCTTCTGCCCCGAAGTCTACGCCGTATATGTGGCTGTATATCCTTCCATCTCCATCTATTATGGTAATCATGTTAAGATGGTCGAACCCTCCATCTCTTCTTTTCTGGAACCAGAAGCCCGTCTGGTCTGTAAAGCGCTTTATCGTATCTGCATCTGCCGTAACGAAGAGCCAGTTCTTAAACCTCTTCATAAAGGGGCTTCCGTACTCTTTGAGTCTTTCCGGTGTGTCTCTTTCCGCATCGAACCCGAAGGTTAGCACCACCGTGTTATCAAGAACCTCTGCCGGTGCCCTCTTGAGTGCCCGCTCTATAGCCATGGTTATGGCGGCACAGGGATTGGCACATTCTGTGTAGATGAAGCTAAGCACAACTGGTCTTCCCCTGAACTGGCTCACCTTGAGCCTATCACCCCTGTGGTCTATGAGTGTATAGTTAGCCACCCTCGTGCCTATAGCACTGTTCGCCTTCTGAAAGGCAGCGCGCACAAAGGAACTGTCCACAGAGGCCGAAGCCTCTGTGGCAGCCACAAGGAAGAGCAGCTTAAGGGCGAGCAGGCTCCATGTCCTCACCCTTTTCCTCCTCTTTCTTTCCGTTACCATATCCATAGGGGCTCCAGTCCTCTGGAAGCACGGGTATCTCCCTGAAGTTACCGGGCGGTGGTGGGGATGGCGTGTGGGTCCACTCAAGGCTCTTCGAGTTCCACGGGTTTGGTGCTGCCTTCTCTCCACGCACAAGCCCGTATACCCATGAAGCGAGTATCACCAGAGCACCTGCCAGTATCACATAAGAGCCATAGGTTACTATCTGCTGCAGTCCTTCAAGTTCTGGAAACTGGGGGTAGTCGTAGTACCTTCTGGGCATACCCTTCACTCCAAGAACCATAGTGAGAAAGAATGTTATGTTGGCACCTGCAAAGAGCAGTATGAACCCAAGTTTGCCAAGGCCCTCGTGGTACATCTTTCCTGTCATCTTGGGGAATATGTAGTAGGTACCCCCTATGATGGCAAAGGTCACACTCAGTGCCATAACATAGTGGAAGTGGCCCGGTATCCAGTATGTCTCTGTTATGTAGATGTACACACTGGACATGGCATTCGGTATGCCGGTAAGCCCGCCTATGAGGAACAGGAATATGAAGCCCACCGCATAGAGCATGGGCGTTCTGTACTCTATGGCACCTTTATAAAGGGTGCCCACAAGCCCTATCATGAGCAAGCCCACAGGCACACTTATAAGGAGTGTTAGAAACACGTGTATAAGGCTCATCCAGTCTGGTATGCCCGCAATGTAGAGGTGATGTGCCCAGACGATTCCACCAAGGGCAACCACACCCCATATTCCACCGTAGAGCACTCCACGGTAGTTGAAGATGTTGTTGCGTGCAAAGGTTGCAACTATCTCGTAAACCACGCCCATTGCGGGTAGCAGTATCACATAGACCGCTGGATGTGAGTAGAACCAGAAAAGATTCTCGTAGAGCACCGCCGTGCCACCCATAGAGGCGTTGAAGAAGTTCGTGCCCAGATACTTATCGAAGGAAATCATGGTGACAGCTGTACCAAGCACGGGCACGAATATTATCTGTATTATGAAGGCAGCCAGTGTGCACCAGATGAAGATGTTAAGTTTGCTCCATGTCATGCCCGGTGCACGCATGTATATTATGGTCGTAAGAAAGTTTACCCCTCCTGCTATGGAGGAGAAACCTATAAGAAGTACCGTGAAGGTATAAAGCGCCGTGTTACCCTGTGTTATAACCGAATAGGGTGGATAGCCTGTCCACATTATGTCAGGTGGGTCTGGCACAACGAAGGTAAGAAGGGCAAGCACTATACCCATCCAGAAGAGCCACACACTCAACGCATTGAGCCTTGGGAAGGCAACATCCTTTGCCCCTATCATGAGTGGCACATAGTAGTTCGCAAAGAAGCCTGTAAGTGCCGGTATCTGGTATCCCAGTATCATTGCGGCTCCATGGAAGTAGAGCCATACATTGTAGGTGTTTGGATTGTTCGTTATAGTGGGACCCAGACTTGAGAGCTCTGTTCTCATGAGCATTGCCATCACCCCTGCCACGGCAAAGGCAGCATATGCACCTATAAGATAGAGTATGCCAATCCTTTTGTGGTCTGTGGTGAATATCCACTCCTTAAGACTGAACCCACCGGATCTGGTTGCTGTCTCTACGGCTGTACTCATATGTTACCTCCTTTCTCTCTGTGGTCTTCGAGCCAGCTATTGAACTCATCCACAGAGACAACCCTTATCTTTCCGTACATTCCTGAATGTAGAAGCCCGCAGTACTCTGTGCAGGTAAACACATATTCACCCCTTGTGTGGGTATTGAACCACAGGTATGTCGTCATACCGGGTACTGCATCCCACTTGACTCTCAGCTCTGGTGCAAAAAAGCTGTGGACAACGTCCCTGCTTTTAAGCCTCACCATGACGGGTCTATCCTGAGGGACCACGAGTTCGTTACTGATGGTTATGTTCTCCTCGGGGTAGTTAACATCCCATCCCCACATGTATGCTTCCACCTCCACCACATAGGCGTTCTCTGGCACATTGCGGTACTTCTGCCATACCTCGAAGTTCTTTGCAGCAAGGAATATATCGTCTGCCATGAATATGAAAGCAGGAATCAGTGTCCATCCCATAACGCCGAGGGTTGAAAGCTTGAACCTTCCGCCCTCTTCGTCAGGCATTCTTCGTCTGTACCTGAACATAAGGTATA
>DRQE01000105.1 GCA_011371515.1 Deltaproteobacteria bacterium | reverse complement strand
GGTACTCGTTGCATCCTGTAAGGTCGTCGAAGAGAGACCCTCCTTTCCTCTCTCGAAGGCAAGGGTTCTTGTGTATATACACTCCGATTCCTTCTTTCCACCAGACATAGACTTCACGATATCTAAAATAAAACTCAAATCAGACCGCACAGAGGCAACCGTGTTCGAGGGCTTGAAGAAGATAAGCTCGATGGAGGTTGCCAAAAAGCAGGTCTTCCTGGCAGAGGGATTCGTAGAGCCTGCAGATTACACCACACTGGTTATAACGATAGAGGAAGCCTCGATAAGACGGGGTGAGGGGCGCTCTACCCTCAGGCTCGGCAAAGAAGATGTAGAGTTTGCTCTAAAACACATGAGGCTTCGAAGAGCAGAGAGCACGGTTTTACAGATTGCATGGAATCCTGAAAAATCCATAGAGAAAAGGATAGTCTTTATGCCTGCATTCAATGTGGAGCTTGAAAGACCCTCTGCAAGGGAACTGCTTCTTTTCGTATCCAACAGTGGAGCCAACTACATAAGTGTTATCGACAGAAGCCTCGAAAGGGTCATAGGGGCTGTAACCGTTGGAATCTCGCCCACTGCCATGGCTATAAACGAGACAGGAGACCTTCTATATGTGCTGAACTCTGCAAGCCATACCATCTCGATTGTGGATACCACTCACATGAGGGTAAGGGATACGATAAACATAGATGTTGGTATAGAGCCAGTGGATATGGCTTTCATGCCTTCGAGCAAGAACTCGCTGGAGGGAAAGCTCTATGTGACCAACAGACTCTACAACAATGTGATAGTGGTGGATACATTCACGAGGAGGGTGATAAAGAGCATAGATGTTGGGCTTTCGCCTTCCTACATACTGGCAGACCCTGACAGAAAAGAGGTATACGTTACGGCTGAAGATACCAACGACCTGACGATTATAGACACGGTTGACGACTCTGTGGTGGGCACGATCGGGGTGGACAGCAGACCAACAGGCATTACGAAGTACGACGACAGGCTGTATGTGTTCTGTGAAGGAGGAGGCGTAATAGAGATTATCTCTCTGGCAGACAGGAAGATAACCGACGAGATAAGCCTTACCGAGCCACCAACAAGGGGGCTAAAAGCTTTTGGTGGCAGGATGTTCGTTGTTAGCAGAAAAGAGGGGGTGCTTACCCTGTTCAACTCCTCGGATGTGATAACCAGAATACTGAAGCTCGATGGAGAGCCTGTGGAGCTCGCAGTAGATGAGACCAGAAACAGACTCTACATAACGGACTACAGAGACGGAGAGCTCATATTCATAGACCCCATAGGAGAGGTAATAGTAAAAGAGATTACAGTGGGTAAGGAGCCATACTGGGTTGTTCAGCTTGACAAGTGAGATGAGGATATATACAGGACTTATTCTTCTGGGCACGACTATACTGGTAGTTTTGTTGCCGCTATACGGTTATGCATCTGTAAATGCAAGGGCTGATATGAACTACAGGGATACAAAGAGCATCGTTGGAGGAGCGGAGACAAGCACGCAGAGTTTTGATCAGCTCTACACCTTTGGTGTGTCCAAAAGGGTTACAAACACCATAACCCTGCTTGCTGATGTGAGGGTGTTCATAACAGATATAGATGGCAAACGGAACGAAAGCTCCTATCCTTTCTTGTCTCTGAACTTCACACCACCTGCAATGTATAAGGTGCAGTTCAGCTACAACCGAAACGAGTCGTTGCCATCTGAGGGAGACAGGATAACCACAACATTCATGAATGTGTCCTTCACCATGCCACCTACAGAAGAGTGGCCCTCTTTTGGTATAGCCTATAACCGCTCTACGACTCAGGACCACAATACACCCAGAAAGCTCGACACAGTGGACTCCACATTGCACATAAACTCTGCATACAACTTCAGTGTTCTCGGTACGGACAGCACCCTTAGTTATTCCTTCAGATACTACGAGCTCGAGGACAAGGTAAACTCAACAAAGACGGAGTCTCCATACCATACTGTGTCTGCAAGTTTCGGCAGGAAGTTCCTTTCAGGAAAGCTTCGTACCAGCGCCAATATAGGCTACAGTTACTACGATACCACGACAGAGAGTCTTGCCGGAGCGTCGAGGTTCGAAGACGAGATTGCCCCATCATATGGACTTGCAGAGTACAATCCACCTGATCCAACGAGTGTAACCCTTTCGCAGGAGTCCGAACTTATAGATAACAACAGAAACACACCCGTCACACCAGAGATAAACCTCAACAATGCAGGATGGAACATAGGCGTTGGATTTTCAACATCCCAGTCTCTCCACGCCATATACCTTTATATAAACACCACGGTTAGTGAAGAGTCGAATATATCGAGTGGTCTTTACAACTTTGGCTGGAAACTTTATACAAGCTCTGACAATGCCGTCTGGACTGATAGAGGCTTTATAACGCCATCTTACAACAGTATATACAACAGGTTTGAGTTCTCCTTTGCAGAGACAAGCGCAAGGTATTTCAAGGTGGTCAACACTGCTGGTGCTGGTACAGATGCCATAAAGGTTACAGAAATAGAGGGCATAGGCTATAAGCTCACAACCCCAAAGACCACCCTTGAGACCACAGAGACGAGAGAATTTGGAGGTATAAACTTCACCTATGTTCCTTCAAAAAGGCTTACCCTTGGAGCAAGGCTGAGATACGACCACACATTAAGAGAGGGAGATACGGAGAGCGAATACACCACCGCATCCTATGGTTTCAACGCAAGGTATGTTGTGATACCCGTGTATCTGGTTCTATCAGGCGACTATTCCACATCTACCGTGGATGTGGTGGATGGCTCTGATTCGGAAATAAACACCTATTCAATCGTTGCCTCTTCTTCTCCACTGCCGACAATAAACGCAAATGTGGGTTTCAGACACTCAGAATCTATAACCGATGGAGCCACCACGAGCACCAGCGATATAATATCCAGCCATGCCTCCATGCGTGTCTACAGGGGGGTTGACCTCACGCTCGGTGCCAGCCTCTCTTACATAGAGAGTCCACAGGCAGGAATAGAGACGGACTCAAAGACCTTCTCTTGGAACCTGAAGCTCGTTCCGTGGTCTTATCTTACGGTTATATACGATGGAAGCGTTGTCCACTCTATAACAGATAATGCCACAACAGGAAGGAGTTCGTCCACAACGCAAAGCCAGTACCTTACTATAAGTTTTGTTCCCACAAGGGCGATATATGTGGGAAGCCGTATAAACTTAGAGCCCACGCAGACGCAAAACTATAACCTAATATGGACACCGACAAGAAAGCTCAGGATGTCCTTTGACTACACGAACAATCCCTCGAGCGATACGGAGTCCATTGGAACGGGTATAAGCTGGTATCCGGTGCGAAAATTCTCGATAAGCACCGACTACAGTAAAACATGGAAGGGTGACGATGAGACGGAAACAGTGCTCCTTAGAGGCTCACTCATAATAATATAAACACCATAAATGCTTTGCAAGGAGAGGCGAAATGAAGTATAATAACATTAAAGTGAGGAGAATTGCAACAAGAATTGTAATTCCTGTTATTGCGGTCTTGCTGCTGGGTTGTTCGACCAAGGTTGTGCGATATGTGAACCCCGAGGCTAACTTCTCTTACATCAAAAAGGTGGCGGTCTTGCCATTCAACAACTTCAGCAGCGACAGGTTTGCAGGAGAGAAGGTAAGGACAGCCATAATGGTGGAGTTGTTGTCGAGAGGGGTATTCGATGTCGTGGAAGAGGGTGAGGTCAACAAGGTGGTAAGCATGGTATTGAGGTCTGCAGGTGCTGTTGAGGGAGGAGTGTTTGAGCCCGATAAAGAAACTATAAGGATACTTGGTGAAAGGCTCGGGGTACAGGCTGTAATTGTGGGCAGTGTGGAAGAGTATGGTGGAGGAAGAGAAGGGGTTGTGTCCATATCGGCAAGGATGATAGATACGAGCTCTGGAATCGTACTCTGGCAGGCAAAGGCTTATGAGACAAGTTCCAGCGCATGGCGTAAGATAATAGGTATAGAGGAGCTTGACCGCACGGTGCTTACCACAAAAGCGGTAAAAAGATTGCTCGACACACTGCTCTAAAAGCAGGAGCTTGGGATGCACAGAGTGTTTTCCATATTCTTAAGACCCACAGCCCTTCGGGGCGTATGGATGGGACTGTTTTTATCCTTCCTTCTTGCGGTTCCTTCGTATGCAGGCTCAGAGCTCTACTCTTACAGAACCATAACACCCATGTATCCATCCTACGGGTCGAAGATGGTGCCATCGGGCCCAAAGGTGGTAAAGAGTGTTGCCATATTGCCCCTTGAAAACCTCACAGACAACCCCGAGGCAGACGAGATTATAAGGGACTACATAAAACAGGAACTCAAGGGGAAGGGCTGGGTGCTCGTTGCAAGGGATGCCGATATAGAGCGCTTCCTTGCAAAAAGAAGGATACGCTATACAGGGGCTATAACGCGTCTTGCCGTAAGAGAGATGGGCAAAAAGCTTGGCGTTGATGCGGTGGTTGTTGGCTCTGTTCTCTATTACACCAAGATGCGTGACAAGATAATCGTGGGTGTGGGGCTCAGGGTCTTGAGCACAGCCGATGGCAGTATACTGTGGGCTGAAAACCTTACATACACAGGGCATGACTTCGAAGGGCTGTTCGGGCTCGGTGTGGTGAAGTCTCTCGATGTGCTTGCTGGAATGGTGGTAAGGGATATTGTGAGGAGCATGGCTGACAGGTTCTTCATAAGGGACTCTGCAATGAGCCCCTTCGAGATAGAAAGGGTTATACTTGAGCCTCCTATTGGAAGGGGTCCCGAGAAAAGAGAGATAAGGGTGAAGTTCCTGCCCCTTGGTGGAGAGCCTGAAAAGGTCAGGGCAGTTGTGGATGGGAAGACCTACTTTCTTTCAAGGTATAGTGACGAGTACAGAGGTTATGTATATGTTCCTGAAGCAGAGGGAACATACATAGTAAGCCTTGTGGTAACGGATGAGAAGGGAGAGTCATACTTCTTCGATGCCGTGGCAGAGGCTACCGTGGATAATACCCCACCACGGGTGGAGATGTATGCAACAAAGAAGGTCTTCTCCACACGGGACAAAAGAAACGGCTATGTGCTCTTTGAGACAAAGGTGCTGAGTATAGACAACATAGACGGCTGGCGCGTTGAAATAAGGGACGAAGATGGAAAGCTCATTAAGATGGAGCATGGCTACGGAGCCATACCTCCAAAGTTTATATGGAGAGGCGAGGCAGAAGAGGGATGGCTGGTAAGAGATGGCAAGTATTCCTTCAACCTTGTGGTAGTAGATAACGCTGGCAACGAAACCCTTG
>DRQE01000104.1 GCA_011371515.1 Deltaproteobacteria bacterium | reverse complement strand
TAAGGTGGTAATAGAGGAGCTTCTTAAGGGTGAAGAGGCATCCTTCATAGTGGTAACCGATGGCACCCATGTGGTGCCCTTCCCGTCGGCACAGGACCACAAACCTGTATACGATGGAGACAGAGGGCCCAACACAGGCGGGATGGGTGCATACTCACCGGCACCTGTGGTAACAGAGGAGCTCAAAGAGGAGATACTCAAAACCATAATAGAGCCAGCAATAAGGGGCATGAGGGAAGAGGGTAGACCCTACAGGGGAGTCCTTTATGCAGGGCTTATGATAACAGGGGATGGCCCAAAGGTGCTTGAGTTCAATGCAAGGTTTGGAGATCCAGAGGCACAGCCCCTTATGGTAAGGCTCAAAAGTGATGTGGTAGAACTCATGCTTGCATCCATAGAGGGAAGGCTCCACACAGTCGAGCCAGAGTGGGACGAAAGGTGTGCCCTCTGTGTTGTTATGGCGTCAGGCGGTTACCCTGATAGCTACCAGAAGGGGCTTCCCATAGAGGGGCTTGAAGAGGCAGAGGCCATGGAGGATGTCTTCGTATTCCACAGTGGCACAGCCATAAAGGATGGCCAGTGTGTTACGGCAGGTGGAAGGGTTCTCAGTGTAACAGCCCTTGGCACAACCATAGAGGATGCAAAACAGAGATGCTACAGGGCTGTGGAGCGTATAAGATGGGAAGGCGTGCACTACAGAAAAGATATAGGAGACAAGGCACTTAAAAGACTCAAAGAGGGAGGAAGGTAGAAAGATGGATAGACCCCTTGTTGGTATACTTATGGGCAGTGATTCAGACCTGCCAGTCATGCGTGAGTGTGCAGCAGTGCTTGAAGAGTTCGGCATTCCCTACGAGATGACCATATCCTCTGCACACCGCACACCTGATAGAACCAAAGAGTTCATCCATGAGGCTGAAAAGAAGGGCATAAAGGTCTTTATAGCAGGTGCAGGACTTGCAGCCCACCTTGCAGGCTTCGTTGCAGCCCACACCACACTTCCAGTAATAGGCATACCCCTTGAGGCAGGCCCACTTAAGGGCATGGATTCTCTTCTTTCCACCGTACAGATGCCACCGGGTGTGCCGGTTGCAACCGTTGCCATAGGTAAGGCAGGTGCAAGGAATGCAGGCATACTCGCAGCACAGATACTTGCAACAGCAGACGAGGCAATAAGGGGGAAACTCACCGAATACAGAAGAAGACAGGCCCAGAAGGTCGTGGAAAAGGCAGAAGCCCTCAGAAAGGAGGGATGAGCCTGTCAGCCCTCGTAGTGGAGGATCTGGATAAGGTTGCCCCAGAGCTAAAAGAGGTCTTCAAAAGGGGGGGCATAATAGCCTATCCAACGGAGACCTTCTACGGGCTTGGCGCAGACCCCTTCAACGAGGATGCCCTCGAAAGGCTCTTTGAGCTCAAGGGTAGACCCAGAGGAAAGCCCATACTGGTGGTAATAAGAGAGGTTTCAGAGCTTACCCTTCTTGCAGCAGACATACCCGATGTTGCCACAAGCCTTATAAAGAGGTACTGGCCCGGTCCCCTGACCATCGTGTTCAAGGCAAAAGAAGGGCTATCGGAGCTTCTTACAGGGGGAACCGGTAAGATCGGGGTGAGGCTTTCGAGTTCCCCTGTTACACAGAGGCTTGTTGAGATACTCCGTTCCCCCCTTACCTCCACAAGTGCAAACCCCTCTGGAATGAGCCCTGCACGGGACTACAAAGAGGTGCTCGAATACTTCGATGATGCTGTGGATGTGGTTATAAAGGCAGAGAGACTCTCGGCAGACCAGCCCTCAACAGTGGTGGATGTAACGGCTGAAAAGCCAGTTGTTATAAGAGAGGGTGTTATAAAGATAGAGGGGTTTTAAGGAAAGGCTCAGTTGGTGTAAAGAAAGGTATGTCCATCTGCTAAAGCTGGGTTAAATAGAGGCTTCAATCAACTTTCATACAGGCATGCCAGAGAAGATGCACTTTGTTCTTATGCCCTTTTTTTAAGTCTTACGGCAAAAAAACCGTCGAGTCCGTCCCTGTGTGGAAGGGTCTTAAGGAAGCCTTCGGCTGTTACAAGCCTTCTGCACTCGGCAGGAAGGAAGTGGGATGCAGGCTCGATGGATAGAGCCTTTCTTTCTGAAAGAAGCCACCTTACAACATCCTCTGTCTCTTCAGGTTCAAGGGTGCATACAGAGTATACAAGCCTGCCCTCTGGCCTTAAAAGAGCTACCATGTTGGAGAGTATCTGGCGCTGGGTTCTGGCTGCCCGTTCTATGTCTTCAGGAGACCTTCTCGTCTTTATGTCAGGTGTTCTTCTGAGTGTCCCAAGCCCCGTGCATGGGGCATCGATCAGTATGGCGTCAAAGCCCTCTCTGGGGATGGGGCTTTTTTCCATCCCTTCAAGGTCGAGCTGGGGGGAGAATGTTCTTCCGTCTGCCAGAAGGGGCTTTATTATATCTATACCGAACCTTTTTGCAAGGGCTTCCACCTTTTTAAGCCTTGTCTGGTGGCTATCCATTGCCACTATAAGGCCACGGTTGTGCATGAGCTGGGCTATGTGGGTTGCCTTACCACCGGGGGCACTGCACACATCGAGTATCTTCTCCCCTTCTTCTGGTGAAAGAAGGAGGGGTATCAACTGGCTTGCCTCATCCTGTATGTAGTATCTTCTGTCTGTTGGTTTGAGCCTGCCGCGAGACCTTTCGAGCACTTCCACCCCAACAGGTGAAAAACAGGTGGGCTTTACCTTTATGCCCTCTTTTTCGAGCTCTTCCATGAGGGCATCTCTTGTTGTAACGAGGGTGTTGACCCTCAAGACCGTGGGCGGAGGGGTAAGGTTTACACGGCATAGCTCCATGGTCTCCTTGAGACCGTATCTTTTAAGCCATCTTTCAACAAGCCACTGTGGATGGGAGAATATGACCGATACATATTTAACGGGCTCTTTCTTTATGGAAGGAAAGGCAACACCGTCTTTTCCCCTCTGGGCAGCCCGCAGGACGGCATTTACAAAGCCTGCCCGCCTCTCTCCCAAGGGTTTTACGAGCTCCACCGTTTCCGATATGCAGGCATGTGGGGGTATACCCCTGAGGAAGTAGAGCTGATATATGCCGAGCCTTAATGCACAGAGCACCCGTGCCTCGAGTTTGCTGGTTGGTATCTTTGAAAACTGATTTATTATCCAGTCTATCTTTATCTGCCAGCGCAGAACTCCGTAGACGAGCTCGGTTGCCAGCGCACGATAGGGCTGTTCCAGAGAAGGCAGCTTCTCTTCAAGCAGTATGTCTGCGTAGGAGCCACGGGTCTCAACCCTTACCAGTATCTGGTGGGCAAGCCACCTTGGATTTTTTGCTGTATCCACCATAATCTTAAAAGTTTATCATCCATGGGGGCTGTGTCAAAGGATAAAAAGACCATGGGTATTGAAAAGGGCTGTCGCCCTCTGATAGGATAGAAGTATGGAGGAAACCGGTACAGTAATAGAGGTAAGAGGAGATACGGTGCTCATAAGGACCGAAAAGAAGAGCGCCTGTGAGAGCTGTGCATCGAGAGAGGT
>DRQE01000103.1 GCA_011371515.1 Deltaproteobacteria bacterium | reverse complement strand
TACAACACTTTTCAAAGAGCTCAAAGACAAGGGCGAGAAAGCACTCGTTACATTCATAACCGCCGGAGACCCTGACCTTGAGTCAACAGAAAGGCTCGTTACAGCACTTGCACAAAACGGGGCAGACATTGTAGAGCTTGGCGTGCCCTTTTCAGACCCAATGGCAGATGGGCCAACCATACAGGCATCGAGCGAAAGGGCACTGGAAAGTGGTACCACACTGCCAAAGGTCTTAAAACTCGTAAAGAGGCTTAGAGACGGGGGGCTTACCATCCCCATAGTGCTTTTTGGTTATTATAACCCTGTCTTTGTGTATGGACACGAAAGGTTTGCCCGTGATGCAAAAAGAGCAGGAGTGGATGGGGTGCTCATAGTGGACCTTCCGCCAGAGGAGGCATCGGGGCTTGCAGGAGAGCTTAAAAAGGCAGGTATAGAGTTCGTCTACCTTCTTACACCAACCAGTGACGAGAAGAGGATAGGCCTTGTTGTAGAAAAGGCAGGTGGGTTCATCTACTATGTGAGTGTCACAGGGGTTACAGGGGCAAGAAAGAAGGTGGCATCTGAGATAAAGGACCATGTAAGAAGGATAAAGAGGTTTACAGAGTTACCTGTCTGTGTGGGCTTCGGCATATCCACCCCTGAGCAGGCACGAAAGGTAAGCCAGTGGGCAGATGGTGTGGTGGTGGGCAGTGCCATAGTGGATATTATAGCCCGTAACAGGGGTTCTAAAGATATGGTCAAGAAGGTGGCAGAGTTTGTAAAAAGCCTCAAAGAGGGCATGCGCTCTGTATGAATGGAAGATACAGAAAAGAGGTGGAAAGCCTCAAAGAGAGGTTGAGGCTTCGAGAGGCAGAGCTATCTCTTTACAGAAACATGGAGAAGCTCTACAACAAAAGATTTGATGTAGACCGAGTGCTGGGCATTCTTGCAGATGTTCTGAAAGATGCCATACCTTCCGAAGATGTATTCGTTATCGTAGATACCGACGCTTGCGGCATTGAGATAGCCCCCCTTACCTCGGGTAGATTTGCAAAAAGAGGTGGGCAAAAGCTGGCTACACTACTTGAAGAAAGGGCAGTTGAAGAGGGAAGGCTCTTTTATGATGACAGGCAGCGTGTAATGGTTGCCCCCCTGAAGGTGCGAAGAAGGGTGTGTGGGGCTATCGGTGTGGGAGTGGATGGCGATATAAGGGAGAGGGCAAGAATACTAAGGCTTGTTTCTGGCCAGCTCTCCTCACTTATTGAAAAAAGGAGTGTCTTCAACGCCCTTGAGGAGAAGGTAGCCCAGCTTTCAGCACTCCATGAGGTGGGCTCCCTTCTTGTATCCACACTTGATGAGAAGGTCGTAAGAGAGAGGGCAATATCATCTATAACCAGACTCATAGGGGCAGAGGCAGGCTCGCTTCTGCTCGTTGATAGAGACAGAAAGGAGCTTTACTTCGAGGTTGCCCTTGGTGAGAAGGGTGAAAGGGTAAAGACCATAAGGCTTAAGCTTGGAGAGGGGATTGCAGGATGGGTTGCAAAATACGGAAAACCCCTTATAGTAAATGATGTAACAAAGGATAAGAGGTTTCAGTCAAGGGTAGACAAATACAGCAAGTTCAAAACGAGAAGCATAATTTGTGTGCCCGTAAGGATAAAGGATGATATAATAGGAGTGCTCGAGGGTATAAACAAGATAGACGGAGATTTCACAGCAGACGACCTCTCGATACTCGAGTTATTCTCGAATCAGGTTGCCATCGCCCTTGACAACGCAAGGCTGTATAAGGAGATAAGGGACACTTTCTACGCAACGAGTGAGGCACTGGCAGATGCTATAGAAAAGAGAGACCCCTACACAGGCGGACACACAGAAAGGGTGCTTCAGTACTCCATTGCCATAGCAGAGGAACTGGGCCTTGACGAGAAGACAAGGGAGAATGTAAGGTTCGCTGCGGTGCTGCACGATGTGGGAAAGATAGGTATAGACGACTGTATACTCAGAAAACAGGATAGACTTGACCATAAAGAACAGGATATAATGAAGACACATCCCCAGCTTGGCGCCGAGATACTGAGCCATATCCCACACCTTCGGGATGTGGTTCCGGGTATACTCTACCACCACGAAAGGGTTGATGGTAGTGGCTATCCAGAAGGGCTCGAAGATGGGGATATACCGGTAATAGCGAGAATCATATCGGTGGCAGATGCTTACGATGCCATGACCACAACGCGTCCTTACAGGAAGGCACTTTCGAAAGATGCTGCCATAAAGGAGCTCAAAAGGTGTGCAGGCACACAGTTCGATAGGGCGGTTGTGAACGCCTTCGTAAGGGCTTTAAAGAAGGGGCTTCGCAGATGATATGGTTTAAAAAGGACATATTCTCAAGGGGGAAAGAAAAAACCGTAAAAGTCCCACAGGGGCTGTGGGTAAAGTGCAACCACTGTAACGAGATAATCTACCGTAAAGAGGTTGAAAGAAACAGAGATGTGTGTCCGAAGTGCAACTATCACTTCCGCATATCTGCAAGAAGAAGGATAGAGATTACCATTGACGAAGGCACCTTTACGGAGCTCTTCGAAAAGATAGCACCTGTTGATGCACTTGGCTTCAGGGACATGAAAAGATATACCGATAGAATTGCCGCCGCACAGCAGAAGACAGAGCTCAAGGACGCAATCATCTGTGGCGAGGGCTCCATAGAGGGTAGAAGGCTTATGCTCGGTGTGTTTGAGTTTTCCTTCATGGGCGGAAGTATGGGCTCTGTGGTGGGAGAGAAGATAACGAGACTTTTCGAGCGTGCAATGGAAGAAGGGGTGCCTGTTGTTATATTCGCCTCCTCTGGAGGGGCAAGGATGCAGGAGGGAATCCTCTCTCTTATGCAGATGGCAAAGACCAGTGCAGCAATAGAAAGACTCAGAAGAAAGGCAATACCCTATATATCTGTGCTCACTGACCCAACCACAGGTGGAGTTACCGCAAGTTTTGCAACCCTTGCAGATGTGATAATAGCAGAGCCCCGTGCACTCATAGGGTTTGCGGGCCCAAGGGTCATAGAAGAGACCATAAGACAGAAACTTCCCGAAGGTTTCCAGAGGGCAGAGTATCTGCTCGAGCACGGAATGGTAGATATGATAGTGGAAAGAAAGAAGATGCGCCAGACACTTTCAAGACTCATAGACCTCCTCACAGACTAAAAACCGCATATGCCTTCCCTGAAGGATGCTATAGGCTACCTCTACGGACTCCAAAAAAGTGGTATAAAGCAGGGGCTTAAAAGAATAAGAAGGCTTCTAACCCTTCTCGGCAATCCCCACAGGGAATATCCCTCTATACTGGTGGCAGGAACCAACGGTAAGGGCTCCACCGCTGCCATGCTCTCAAACATACTGACACAGGCAGGCTACAGAACGGCACTCTACACATCGCCACATCTTTTGAGATTCAACGAGAGAGTGCGCATAGATGGTAGAGAGATAGGCAGTAGAGAGCTTACACGCCTTGTGCTCGAGTTAAAAAAGATTGTGGACGAGAATATGTCCG
>DRQE01000102.1 GCA_011371515.1 Deltaproteobacteria bacterium | reverse complement strand
AGGACATCACCCACCTCAACGGTCTCACCCTCCCGATGTTTTATCTTAAGAATGTGGCCCTTCTTTGGTGAAGGCACCTCCACTATTGCCTTGTCCGTTTCCACCTCGACGAGTGTCTGGTGTTCCTCGACAGTATCGCCCTCTTTTACATGCCACTTTACTATTTCACCTTCTGCTATACCCTCGCCAAGGTCTGGCAGGGTGAACTCAAAGCGCATGGAAGCCCTCCTGTTTCAGTATTTCATTACCTCCTCAAAGGCCCTCTTTATCTTTTCTACCGATGGCATGTAATAATCTTCAAGCATTGCCATGGGCACCACAGCGTCAGGGGCTGTAACCCTTATTATAGGAGAACGAAGATGGAGTATTGCATGCTCTGAAAGAAAAGCTGCAATCTCTGCTCCAACTCCACAGAAGCCTGTTGCCTCGTGCACTATGACGGCTCTGCCCGTCTTTTTTATAGAGCCAAGGATTGTCTCCTCATCGAAGGGTTTCAGTGTTTGAAGGTCTATAACCTCGACATCGAATCCCTCGGTTGCTTCTACTGTTTTGTGGAGCATGGTACCCCAGCTTATGGCAGTAATCTGGGAGCCCTCTTTCACCACCTCTGCTCTGCCAAGGGGTATGGTGTAGTCCCCTTCCGGAAGCTCGGCTTTTATGGTTCTGTAAAGCCTTGAGGGCTCAAGAAATATTACGGGGTCTTCATCCCTTATGGCAGATTTGAGCAGTCCCAGAGCATTGCAGGGTGTAGAGGGTACAACCACCTTAAGGCCCGGCATGTGGCAGAAAAGTGCTTCGGTTGAGTCTGAGTGCAACTCGGGACCCTTTATACCCACTCCATAGGGGGTTCTTATCACCATGTGGCATGTGTACCGACCCCTTGAACGGGCGCGCATCCGTGCTGCGTGGCTGAAGACCTGCTCTATCGCCTCGTAGACAAAGGCCATAAACTGTATCTCCACCACGGGCTTGAGCCCCCACAGTGCCATACCCACGGCACTGCCCACTATGCCAAGCTCCGACAGCGGGGTGTCTATAACACGCTCAGAGCCAAACCTTTCAAGAAGCCCTGCCGTTACCCTGAACACCCCACCGTCTTTGCCAATGTCTTCGCCAAGGAGCACCACCCTGTCATCGCGAGCCATCTCCTCTGAGAGCGCACGGTTTATGGCATCAACCATGTTCACCTTTGCCATGGTCTAAAGCTCCTTGAGTTCTCTTTTCTGCTGGCTGCTCAGCGTGTGACAGGTATTGAGTATTATCTCCGAAGGCTCGGGAGGTGGCATTGACTCTGCCTTCTTTATGGCACTGTTTACAAGCTCTGTTGCCCTATGTTCCACCTCTCGCTCATACTCTTCTGTCCACAGGCTCAACTTCTGCATAACGATGCGAAGCCTTATAAGGGGCTCCCGTTTTTTCCACTCCTCCACCTCTCTTGGGTCTCTGTAGCGAGAGGCATCATCTGCAGTGGTGTGATCATCAAGCCTGTAGGTGAAGCACTCTATAAGGGTTGGTCCACCGCCGCTTCTTGCCTTCTCGAGGGCATCGAGTGTTGCCCTGTATACGGCGAATATGTCGTTGCCATCTGCCTGTATTCCTTCGAATCCATAGGCGAATGCCTTCTGGGCTATGGTTCTGGAGGCACTCTGGCGGCTTCTTGGCATAGATATTGCCCACTGGTTGTTCTGGCAGAGGAAGACTGTGTTTGTTTTGTACACGCCTGCCATGTTCAGCCCCTCGTGAAAGTCTCCTCTCGAGGAGCCACCATCACCGAAGTAGCAGACCGCGGCAGCCTCTTCCCCTTTAAGCCTCATTGCCCAGCCACAGCCTGTGGCATGTGGTATGTGGCTGCCTACGGGTATGCTCATGGGAACAATGTTCATATCTTCAGGCACCTTCATGCCACGCTCGTCACCCATCCAGTATCGCAGGAGAAGCTCCAGAGGATAGCCAAGGCTTAGGAAAACCCCACTCTCTCTGAAAGAAGGGAATACCCAGTCTTTACCAGAAAGGGCAAGGGCACTACCCACCTGACTTGCCTCCTGCCCGTAGATGGAAGGATATGTGCCAATACGCCCCTCTCTCTGCAGGGAAAGACACAGGGAGTTGAATGTGCGGGAAAGGATGAGCTTTTCGAAAAAACTCTTTATAAGCTCTTCAGAGAAGCCTTTAAATAGAGACTCGTCAACATTGCCAGCCTCGTCCACTATCTGAAGATGTTTTACCTCAAAGCTATCAATAACCCTGTAAGGCATACAGGAAAAAGTTTAGCAGCTAATAGGTGGGTGTCAAGCTGTGGTAAATAAGTGCTGGATTTAACAGGAGGGATGTCTTAAAATAAGGGGCATGGTTGATACAGGGAATATAAAATTCAATGAGCAGGGGCTTGTGCCTGCCATAACACAGGACTGGCTTACAGGCGAGGTCCTGATGCTTGCCTACATGAACAGAGAAGCCCTTGAGAAGACCATCGAGACAGGTAGGGTCCATTACTACAGTAGAAGCCGAAAGACCCTGTGGCTTAAGGGAGAGAGTTCTGGAAACTTTCAGGAACTGGTCTCCATACATTACGATTGCGATGGCGATAGCCTTCTGGTCAGGGTAAAACAGACTGGTAATGCCTGCCATACGGGCAAAAGAAGCTGCTTCTTCACACCCCTTGTGGAAAGGGAACCCCTTACGGGAGTTGAGATAATAGCAAGGCTTTTCAATACCATAAAGGAGAGAAAAGGGGCATCGGCAGAGAAGTCTTACACAGCCTCTCTCTATGAGAAGGGGCTTCCAAAGATAGCAGAGAAGATATACGAGGAGGCATCAGAACTTATAGTTGCTGCAAAAAAAGAGGGTAGAGAGCAGGTTGTCCACGAGATGTGCGACCTCTGGTATCACACACTCGTGCTCCTTGGCTACAAAGATGTGGAGCTCGAAGAGGTCCTCGGGGAGCTTGCAAGAAGGTTCGGCACATCAGGGATAGAGGAGAAAAAAAACAGAAACAGGTGAAAGGAGGGAGCAGAAGGTATGGACTGTATCTTCTGTAAGATAGTAGAGGGCACTGTGCCATCAACAAAGGTATACGAGGATGACAATTTCATCGTCATAAAGGATATAAACCCGCAGGCTCCTGTTCATCTTCTGGTAATACCGAAGAGGCATTACTCCACACTTATGGATTGTGACGAAAGGGATATACTTGGGGGGCTTATAGATGTTGCAAAAAGGGTTTCCACAGAAAAGAGACTTCACGAGCGGGGGTTCCGCCTCGTCATAAACACCAACGAAGAGGGGGGGCAGACGGTCTTTCACCTTCACATGCACATTCTTGCAGGTAGAGCCCTTTCAGGAAAGATGGGCTAATCCTGTGTAAGCCCGTATCCAAGCTCAAGGAGTCTCTTTTTTATCCTCTCTGCGTGGTCCCTGTCGGAGACTTCAAGAATGAGCTCCACCTTTGTTCTACCCACAGGCACATCTACCGCATCTCTGTGGTGGAGTATGTGAAGAATGTTTGCCCTGAGCTCTGCCACCACAGATGTAAGCCCTGCCAGAGAGCCCGGCACATCGTCTATAATGGTGGCAATAGAGCAGACCCTGCCCTCTTTTACGAGCCCCTTGCGAAGTATTCTGTCAAGGGTTGTAACATCTATGTTGCCACCACTAAGCAGTACCACCAGTTTTCTTACCCCATCGAGGGGTATCTTCTGTTCCATAAGGGCTGCAATACCAGTGGCTCCAGCCCCCTCTACGACCAGTTTCTTTCGCTCCATGAGTTTCACTATAGCCTCTGCAATGGTCTCTTCCTGAACGGTGGTGGCACAGTCCACATATCGTTCTATAAGGGGAAGAGTCCTTTCTCCCACCTTTTTTATGTTTATACCATCTGCTATGGATGGGTGTGTGGTGACTGCCACGGGGCGGTGGTGTTTAAGGGCTTCGGTAAGGGAGGGCGAAAGGACGGATTCAACACCAACAATCTTTACATCCTTTTTGTGTGTCTTTATCCATGTGGCAATACCCGAGATGAGCCCACCACCACCGACAGGCACAACCACGCAGTCTGCATCGGGAAGCGCAGAGAGTATCTCCACCCCTATTGTGCCCTGCCCTGCAATTATGAGCTCGTCGTCGAAGGGATGTATGAATGTAAGCCCGCGGGTTCTTACAAGCTCCTTGGCTTTCTGGCAGGCATCGGTGAAGGTTCTGCCATGGAGTATAACCTCTGCCCCATAGCCCTTCGTTGCCATGTATTTGACTATGGGGGTGGTCTCTGGCATTACGATGGTTGCCCTCACACCAAGAAGCCCTGCTGCCCATGCAACACCCTGTGCGTGGTTGCCTGAAGAGGCGGCAACGACACCGCGGGCTTTCTCCTCTTCGGTAAGAAGAGAGATGCGGTTGTAAGCACCCCTTACCTTGAAAGAGCCTGTCTTCTGTAGATTTTCAAGTTTTAAATATACCTCCACCCCGAACATTCTGGAAAATGAGGTGGAATAGACCAGCGGGCTTTCATGGACAACGCCCTTGAGCCTTCTACGGGCTTCTTCTATGAGTTCTACAAGGTTCATTCTTTCTTAACTGTTCTCTGTCTTAAGGTCTCAAAGAGTGCCACAGTGGAAGCCTGTGCTGCGTTAAGGGAGTTAAGTCTACCCCTCATTGGTATGTGACACAGTATATCACACTCGCTCCGAAGCACCCTTCTTATACCCTTTGCCTCTCCACCCACAACAAGGGCTATATCCATCGTCAGATCCACATCATAGATAGATGTTTCTGTGTCTGCCTCAAGGCCAACGAGCCAGATGCCGCGCTCTTTGAGTCTTCTTGCCGTGCGGGTAAGGTTTGTTGTAAGGGCTATTGGGGTGTGCTCTGTGGCACCTGCAGAGCTTTTTACAACCGTGGGAGTCACCCCTGCTGCCCGTCTTTTAGGTATTATTATGCCATGTATCCCTGCACAGTGGGCACTCCTTACTATGGAGCCAAGGTTTACAGGGTCTTCAACAGAGTCAAGAAGCAGTATGAAAGCCCTCTCTCCAGAGCGCTGCCAGATGTCCACGATGTCCTCGGGCTCCCTGTAGGGAAACTCTCCCCTTACGAGGGCAACCACACCCTGATGGTGGGATGTACCAGCAACAGAGCCAAGTTGAGCTTTATCCACCCTTCTTATATCAATGCCAAGCCCTGTTGCAGCCTCTTCTATTTCTTTTATTGTGTGGTCTTGCCGTTCTCTGTAGATGTAGAGGGTCTTTATCTTCTCTGCGGTTGAAGAGCGCAGTGCCTCTCTTACAGGGTTTATGCCGTAGATGGTTCTCATGGCACCACCGGTATACCCTTTTTAAGTGAGTCTATCTTCTTTCGGGTCTCTTCTATTCTCTTTTCGTCTTTCATCAGGGTATAGAGCTTTAGAAGGTGTTCTTCTATACGGAGTCTACCCCTTGTGTTTTCAGGTGGTGTGCGCAGAGCGGCATCTTTAAACAGTAGCTCTGCCTGTCTTAAGTTGCCCCGCCTCATCTCTATTATACCGAGAGAGTCCAAGTATATGTAGCTTCTTTCAGGGTCAAGGGTGAGCCCACGAGATATTGTCACATAGGCATCGGTGTAGCGTCCTGTCTCTATGTAGACCCAGCCAAGGTTGTTGTAGAATACCCCCTTTGTTGGATCAAGCTCGATTGCCTTAAGGTAGTGTTTTTCTGCCTCGTGGTGGTTTCTGCTCTTAAGATAGACGTTTCCGATGCCAAAGTGTGCCTGAGCACTTCTGGGGTTGAGTCTTAGTGCCTCGCGGTATTCCTTAAGTGCCGCACCGAATGCGCCGTTTGCCTCGTATATGGTTGCAAGCCTCAGGTGTTCAGAGTATGTAAGGGGGCTTTTCTTGGATACCCTTATGAACTGGCTGGAGCAGGAGGTAAGAACGAGCCATATCACACCGACGACTATGAGTACTAAGCGGCGGGTCTTATAAGAAGGGTTGAAAAACCTGTCTTCTTCCATATCTTTTTAAGCCTCTTATAGGGAATGAACTCTGGGGTAGCCTTTCCAGAGTGGACTATAACACCACCCTGCCTGTCGTCATAGCCTGTAACCACCATGAAGTGGCCTATATGGAAGCCACCCACACCGAGGTCCACGAATATTATAAGCGGAAGGTTGTGCCTTATCTTCTCTTTAAGGTCTTCGAGCGAGCCTCTGTAGTAGGTTGCAGAAAGGCCCCTTTCTTTTGCATAGAGCAACAGGTCTATTGCAAGGGTGCCACCGAGCCTTTCTACGGGTAGCTTGCTGGCTATCTCTTCAGGGTCTGTCTTGATGCCGTGATAGCCGAGCACACTGGCAAGTGAGGAGGGCCCGCACTCAAGCCTTTTCTGGGTATATATGGGAACCCCTTTTATTATGTATCCATCAAGGGTCCCCTCTGGGGGAACCCTGTATGTGGATGTGCAGGATATAAGAATACCCACAAAAAGATATAGCGCAGCCCTCGAAAGAGCAGGCTTCATGGTATGAAGCTATTCATCCTTTTCTATTACTATCTTGTGGTCTGTAAGGTGCAGTATTACCAGAACCAGTATGACCACGACCAGAAGCCCAACGATGGCTCCAAGGGCATCTCCTCCCGGATAGAGGCTTTCAATATTCTGGGCAAAGCTGTGGAGTTCTTCGTCGCTGAGGGCATTCAGTTTTGAATATACCTCTTCTTCCGTAAGTCCAACCTCTTTGAGCCGCTCTTTTACTATCTTGGTTTCCAGCACACGCTGGATCTTTGCCATGTCTTCACCCCTCATGGACGAAAACTCACCGGTGCCAACCACATATGCCATGGTCTTTACTGGGAAGAGGTTCAGCATGAACATGAACGCCGCAAGATAGATAGCCAGAAACTTAAGTGCCCTCTTCTTCATACCCTTGCCTCCTTTCTGTGGAAGATTTTTTATAAATAAATCACAAAATCTCGCACACTGTCAATACCGAAAAAAGGCTTTCAAAACAGTCTGGATGATGATATAGTAGAAAGAACCAGCCTATTTCAGAAGGAGGCAGAATATGTTTAGAAATATATTGCTTATTTTTATGGTAACGGTGCTCTTTGCCGGTGGATGCTCTGCAGAGGGTGAGAAGACCGCAAAGAAAGAGAGCCCAGCTGCTACAGAAAAGATGCAGGCAAAGGAGAGCTCCAGACTGCCCGAAGGACACCCTGCAATAAAGAGCGGTGGAATGAACATGATGGTGAAACACGGCGGCATGAAGACCCAGAGGCAGGTGGTGGTAAGCGATGAAATAAAGGCAAAGTGGAAGAGTGTGCAGCTTGAGGTTACAGACCGTAAGCTCAACACGAAGGATGTCCTCAAGGTTGATATAGGAAAAGAGGTTGAGGTTGGAAAGACAGGATACTCCATAAAGGTTGAGGCATTTCTTCCTGACTACGCTGTGTTCAGCGATCACATAGGCTCACGCTCTACAGAACCAAACAACCCTGCGGTACTCGTGGAACTCTTTAAGGACGACGAAAGCGTGGCAAAGGGCTGGGTGTTCAAGAACTTCCCTACATTCAACTCCTATCAGCACGAGAGGTTTGCCCTATCGCTCGTTGCACCTGCGAAGAAATAACTCTCTTGCAGACCGTGGAGTTGCATTTTGCACCGAACTTGGATATATTATAACTTTCTCTATATCTTATACCCCTCTTTGGCGTAGATGGTTTTTTTAAGAAGAGTTTGTCTTGCGATAACACTT
>DRQE01000101.1 GCA_011371515.1 Deltaproteobacteria bacterium | reverse complement strand
GTAAGCAGGATGTTCGGCGAGCCTGTTAGGGCTATAATAAAGAACATGTTCGTTGTGGCTGTAGGGTTCATGCCCTTGCTCTTCTCGGTGCTCGTGCCATACAGAACGGTGGGCTTCTTCTTTGCCTCCATAATGGTTACGAGCGGGGTGGCTACCCTTATACTGCTTCCAGCCATAATGAACACACTTAAAAGAAGGCTTAAACTTGAGGAGGTATAAAGATGGTTAAAAGAGCCATTACGACGATAGCCCTGTTATCTATTGTCCTGTTGCTTCCGCCTGTTGAGGCAAGCTCGCAGGATGCAGACAGGATAATAGAAAAGAGCAACCTTGCCTCTTACTATGCAGCAGACGATGGAAAGGCAAAGGCACGCATGGAGATAAAGGACAGGCGGGGCAGAACAAGGGTAAGAGAGCTTGTGATGCTCCGAAAGGACATTGAAGACGGCGGACGGCAAAACTTCTACATATACTTTACAGCCCCCACAGACATAAAGGGCATGGTCTTTATGGTAAAGAAGTTTCCCCAGAGAGACGACGACAGATGGCTCTACATACCTGCAGTGGACCTCATAAAGAGGATAGTCGCAAGGGACAAACGCCTGAGCTTTGCAGGTAGCCACTTTACCTACGAGGATGTATCGGGCAGAAGCCCGCAGGACGATACCCACACCTTCTTAAGGGAAGAGCGCCTTGGTGACAAAGATACCTATGTCATAAAGAACACCCCCAAAGATAAAGACGAGGTGGAGTTCTCATACTACATCGTGTGGATAGACAAGAAGACCTACCTGCCGCTTAAGGCCGAGTACTACGATAAAAAGGGCAGACTCTACAAGGTCCTTAAGGCGGAAAAGATAGAAACCATAGAGGGTATACCCACCGCTGTAAGGATAAAGGCAGAGGAGGTGGGTGGCGGCACAACGGTGGTTGAGTTCACAGACATACGCTACAACCTTGGCATACCAAACTCCATATTCACGGAACGCTATCTGAGAAAAGTTCCCAGAAGGTGGATAAGATGATAAGAAGCCTGCTTGCAACAATATCTGTTGTGGTGCTTCTTCTGGCAGTGCCCTCTTACGGGGCAGAGCTCGTGGGGTTTTCTGAGCTCGCCCATGGAGTAAGGATAGGAGACGACAAGACCAAAAGGGATGGCTACAACCTCTCAGAGTTCAGAACCCAGCTTGAGTACTCACGGGTGTTCGACGATGCCTACTCCACAGAGCTCTTTACGAAGGCAGGCTTTCTTGCAGATGCCTACAACGACGATGCGAGTGTGTATGTAAGGGAGTTTAACCTCTTTCTAAGCCCCCTCGATAACATGGACATAAAGGTGGGCCGTCAGATTCTCACATGGGGTGTGGCAGACCTGATATTCATAACCGATGTCTTTCCAAAGGACTATGAGTCCTTCTTTGCGGGCAGAGAGCTTGAGTATCTGAAGAAACCATCTGATGCCATAAGGGTGTGGCTCTGGCTGGATGCGGTCAACATGGATATAATCCTAATACCACGGTTTGAGCCAAACACAAGCCTTGAGCCAAAGCGCTTTTCCTTCTACTATCCGTTTACGAACACCATAGAGGGTGTTGAGGGGCACCGAACACTCGATGTGCGAAGTGGCTCTGAGAAGGGCGTAAGGCTTTATCGTATGCTGGGTGGCTGGGAGGCGGCTCTATACCTTTTTAAAGGCTTCTATAAACAGCCACGGGGAATAAAGGATGAGTCAAAGAGGGTCTTTTACTATCCTGAGCTCACCATGTACGGGCTTACCCTGAGGGGGCAGCTTGCGGGTGGCGTGGCATACCTTGAGGCAGGCCTTTATGATTCAGGGGACGACCCTGCGGGAAAGGACCCCAATGTGGTGAACTCGATGGCTAAGTATCTCGTGGGCTACACCCGTGGAAGCGATACAAAGGTTGGCGTACAATACCTTCTTGAGGAGATACTCGACTACGACAACTATAGAGACAATCTTAAGGCAGGAAGCCCCATGCTCAAGGAACTCACCCACACGATAACACTTAGCTTTACAAAACTACTTTTAAGGCAGACCCTTATAATAGATACATTTCTTTTCTACAGTCCCACCAACAAAGAGGCCTACTTCAGAGGCTCTGTGGAGTACAAGGTCTCGGATGCACTGTCGGTTACGGCAGGCACAAATCTTTTCGACGGCAGCTACGACCACACAGAGTTTGGCCAACTTAAGGGCAACGACAACCTCTATGTAAGGCTCAGATACAGTTTTTAGAGGGTAACCTCCATATCTGTTGCAACGGCAAATACATCGAGAGTAGAGCCCTCTTCTTCGAGCATTCTGCGGCAGTCTGCTACCATAGAGTCTATCTCATCGTCTTTTCTTTCCTGATTGTGGTGGAAAAGACCGAACTTCTTTACACCACTTCTTATGGCAAGCCTCAGGGCGTCGGTGTAGATAGAGTGCCCCCAGCCCGGCATGTAGTCAGAAGGGGTGTACTCTGCATCGTGAAACAGAAGGTCTGCCCCCGCAGAGAACCTTTCATACTCTTCATAGGATAGTCCACAGGGATGGTTGTAGTTGAGCTCGTTGTCTGTAAGGAAGACGAAGCTTCGCCCCTCTTCTTCGAGTCTGTAGCCAACCCCACGGTTTGTGTGGTTAAGGGGTATGGTCTTTACGAGTATGGAGCCTATGTGGAATCCCTCTGGCTCTGTGGTGTGGAAGTTTATTTCAGCGTGTATGTCATCAAGCCTTACAGGAAAGTAAGGGGGGCGCATGGTCTTGGATATTATGTTTCTTACAGAGTCCTGTGTTGCATAGTAACCATAAACGTGTATCTTTGAGCTATCCACATAGAGGGGCTTGAAGAAGGGAAATCCCAGCAGGTGATCCCAGTGCGAGTGGGTAAGCAGTATGTGTATGGCAGAGACCCCTTCGTCAACGAGCCTTGCACCAAGCCTTCTTATGCCTGTGCCTGCATCTATTATTATGAGCTCTCCCTTACTGCCCCTTACCTCTATGCAGGTGGTATCCCCTCCGTACTTTATGTAATCCCTACCGCATACGGGTATGGAGCCCCTTGAGCCCCAGCACCTTATGAGCATGGCTTCCTGTCTTCCTCCCTAACTGATAAGCGAATCGAAAAAGGCATTATAATAGGGCATACAGAACAGAGTCAACCCTCGACTACCGATAGTGCAACCCTTCTTGCCTCTTCCATTACGGTCTTAAGGGGGACGGAGTTTCTGGTTGCTATCTTCTTACAGTCTTCGTATTCGGGCTGTATGTTTACACATCTTCCCCCGAGGAGTGCAACCTTCACCCTTATACTGCCATAAGGGGTATCAACCCTTTCTATTCTTCTTTCAAGGCATCTTCTCTCTACAGGGTAGTATCTTATTCCTATCGAGGTGGACTCCCTGAATATGAGCTCCATTAGGTGGTCTTTCTTCTTCCTTTCTGCAAGCACTGTAAGAAGGGTGGCTGGTCTGTTCTTTTTCATCATAATAGGGGTGAAGAATACATCCAGTGCCCCTTCTTTGAGGAGTCTGTCCATGAGATAGCCACAAAGCTGTGGGCTCGCATCGTCCATGTTCGTCTCCATCACTATGAGAGCATCCTTCTGCTCATCTGTGGTTCCCATAACGATACGAAGTATGTTGGGTATTTCTTTAAGTCTCCATCCGCCGATACCGTAGCCCGTTCTTTCGGGTGTCATCTCTGGTATGGGGCCAAATTCATCCACAAATGTTTTGAGAATCAGAGCACCTGTAGGTGTGGTGAGTTCTTTCTCTATTGTGGTGGAGGCAAGGGGTATGCCTTTGAGAAGCTCAAGTGTTGCAGGTGTTGGTATGGGCAGAAGGCCGTGCATTGTGTTCACCCAGCCAGAACCTGTAGGCACCTTTGAGCCGTAGACCCTGTCGGGCGAAAGCTCTCTCATGCCTATACAGGCAGCAACTATATCCACTATGGAGTCAACCGCACCCACCTCGTGAAACTCCACATCCTCTGGCGCTATGCCGTGCACCTTTGCCTCTGCCTCTGCAAGGGTGCGAAACATCTCGAGGCTTTTCTCTTTAACATCCCTGTGGAGTGTGCTTTCGGTAAGGAGTTTTTTTATATCACTGAATTTTCTGTGGGGATGTCTCTCTGTTGTCTTTACCTTGAAGCGGGTGCCCTCTATTGCCTGACGTCTTTCTCTTCCTATCTCGATACGGTAACCCTTAAGGGGAAGTTTTTTAAGCTCCTTTTCAAGCACATCAGGATTCAACCCTGCATCTATGAGGGCTGCAACAAACATGTCTCCGCTTATGCCCGCAGGGCAATCTATGTAGAGAATCTTCACTGCTGTTACTCCTCGCCTCTATTTATAAGGCTTGCCACATATCCTGCACCAAAGCCGTTGTCTATGTTCACAACAGAGACACCTGCGGCACAGGAATTGAGCATGGCAAGAAGAGTGGTAAGCCCACCAAGGTTTGCCCCATATCCCACACTTGTGGGCACAGCTATAACGGGCCTTGCCACAAGACCACCAACCACACTCGGAAGAGCCCCTTCCATGCCAGCAACCACTATGAGAACATTTGCAGAAAAGATGATGTCCTTCTTGTTGAGCAGTCTGTGTATGCCAGCCACCCCTACATCATACAGCCTTTCCACAGGGTTGCCCATACACTCTGCCGTTACCGCTGCCTCTTCTGCAACGGGTATGTCTGAAGTGCCAGCAGATATTACCAGTATGGTGCCTCTGCCGGTAAGTTTTACAGGGTGGCTCTTTACAAAAAGGGTTCTGCCCGTGGGGTTGTACACGGAGTTGGGAAGGGCTTTTTTAAGCGTGCGCCCTTTTTCGGGTGTAAGCCGTGTTATGAGCACATTCTCCTTTCTTTTGAGAAGTGAACGGGCAATCTTCTTTATCTGCGAAGGGGTCTTGCCCTCACCGAATATGACCTCTGGAAAACCCTGCCTCAAGGAGCGGTGGGTATCTATGGTTGCAAACTCAAGGTCCTCGAAGGGCAGTTTTTTAAGCTCCTCTATTGCATGGTCTATATCTATCTTACCGTCTTTGAGTCTCTTAAGAAGTCTCTTTACAAGCTCTATGTTCATGTCTCTATGCTCCTTACCACATGATGTGTATCTATAACGAGTATTGGATGCCCATCGGCACCAACTATGTAGCCCTTTATGCCTTTTATAAGTGCTGTGGGCTGTGGCAGTGGTTTTACATAAGCCTCGGCTTCATCCTTTATGGCATCCACAAATAGTGCACATCTCTTCTCACCATGGGATAGCACGACGGAATCCATCGTGTGGGAAGATTTATTGTAAGGCATTGCCAGAATATCTGCAAGCATTCTTGCAGGTATTTGCTGCTCCCTGAATATTACCCGACCCTTATCCACCCATTCTACAGGTGCCTCTATGACTCCTTCCACATCCTTTACCGGTATGGCAAACTCTTC
>DRQE01000100.1 GCA_011371515.1 Deltaproteobacteria bacterium | reverse complement strand
TGGTAAGATGGAGAAGGTGGAACTAAAGGCATGGAAAAGAGAGGAGACAGGCAAGGGCCCCTGCAGAAGGATGAGAAAGGCAGGGTTTGTGCCGGCAGTACTCTACGGGCCTGATATAGACAATATCAATCTAAAACTTCGTACGGTGGATATAGAGAGGGCACTCCACAATTACAGAGGTGGTAGCCTGATGCTCGAGCTCGACATAGAGGGAGAAAAGAAGATGGCAGTATTTAAGGTCATAGACCGCCATCCGGTAACAGACGGGCTGCTGCATGTGGATCTACAGAATGTGGTGAAGGGACACAAGATAACGGTGGATGTGCCGGTGAATATCGTTGGAAAGGCAGCAGGTGTTGCAAAGGGTGGAATACTGCAGCAGGAGGCAAGAAAACTCAAGGTGGAGTGTCTGCCAGACAATATTCCCGACTCCATAGACGTGGATGTTACAGAGCTTGACATAGGCGAGTCCATCCATGTGGCAGACCTCAAGCTGCCAGAGTCTGTAAGGGTTCTCGATGATGAAAGCCTTACAATAGTGCTCGTCTCTGAACCCACGAAAGAAGAGGCAGAAGCTGGAGAAGAAGGGGCTGAAGAGGAAGCCCAGAAGGAAGAGGAGAAAGAAGAATAAAGAGTGTTGCCCAATGTATCTTTCAGGGCATGAATCCTCTTGCCTCTTACAGGGGCTTTCCCTGTAAAAAGGATGGTCTTGAAAGAATCGTAAAACCGACTCAGAGGTGGGCCGATTGTTTATAGTTGTGGGGCTTGGCAATCCCGGTCCCCTGTACTGTGATACGAGGCATAACATAGGCTTCATGGTGGTAGAAGAGCTGGCAGCCGATTTAGGTATAGAGCTTGTAAAGAAAGAAGCCAGTTATGTTTGGGGTGGGGGCAGGCTGGACGATGCCGATGTGGTGATTGCGGAGCCCATGACCTTCATGAACAGAAGTGGACTGGCTGTAAAAGAGCTTCTTGAAAGGTTCGGGCTGAGGCCGTCAAGCCTCATAGTGGTGTACGATGACTGCGACCTTCCAGCCGGAAGGATAAGGATAAGGAAAAGGGGCGGAAGCGGTGGACACCGTGGAGTTTCGTCCATAATAGAGGAGCTCGGCACAGAGGAGTTCACACGCTTGAGGATGGGCATAGGAAGGCCAGAGGAAGGAGCCCTTAGAGACTATGTGCTCGCACCCTTTGAGGAAGAAGAACTGGAGGGTGTAAAGAGGGCCATAAAGAGAGGGGCAGAAGCCATAAAGGCTATAATAGTTCAGGGCGTTGATAGGGCAATGAATCTTTATAACTCTTAACAAAAAAATAAAAGGGGAAAGGAGTAACCATGATAGATGTAGCAAAGCTTTCACCACTTTTCGCCATAGCTGGTCTCTTGCTCGCCGTAGTCATCTATGTCTACATCAAGCGTCAGCCCGAAGGCACACAGAGGATGCGAGAGATAGCAGAGCTCATACACGAAGGCGCCATGGTGTATCTCAAAAGACAGTACTCCATACTTGGTGTTTTCATAGTTGTGGTGGCTGTGCTTCTTGCGATGTTCATAAATCCCTATACAGCCTTTGCCTATGTATGTGGTGCCGTATCGTCGATGCTGGCAGGCTTTTTCGGAATGAAGGCAGCCACCAGATCAAATGTAAGGACGGCACAGGCTGCAAACCTCCACAAACCGAATACGGCAAAGGCACTGTCGGTGGCGTTCCTCGGTGGTTCAGTGATGGGGCTTTCGGTTGCAAGCCTTGGACTTCTTGGAGTGGGAGCGCTCTTTATAGTGTTCGGCAAACCCGAGACGGCGGTCATAATAAACGGGTTTGCAATGGGTGCCTCCACGATAGCGCTCTTCGCCCGTGTGGGTGGCGGAATCTACACCAAGACAGCCGATGTGGGAGCAGACCTTGTTGGAAAGGTTGAGGCAGGCATCCCAGAGGATGACCCGCGCAACCCCGGTGTTATAGCAGACAATGTGGGTGACAACGTGGGCGATGTTGCAGGGCTTGGTGCTGACATATTCGAGTCCTATGTGGGCTCCATAGTTGCATCCATAGCCATAGGGGCAACTGCAATAGCTGGTTCAAAGGTTGCAGCCCTCGGGCCTGCCTACTCGCTCATGTCACTTCCTGTGGTGCTTGCGATGGTCGGGCTCTTGGCTTCAATCATAGGTATTGGAGCAATGAAGTTTCTCGAAAGCAGAGACCCTGCGGCAGCCCTGAGATATGCAACCATAATATCTCTGGTGCTCTTTGTGGTCTTTGCCTTCTTTACCGTGCAGTTCGTAGGTGTTGACATGAAGGTCATGTGGGCTATAGTTGCAGGTGCAGGTGCAGGGCTTGCCATAGGGCTTATAACGGAGTACTACACAGCCGCTGGACCCATAAGACGCATAGCAGAGGCAAGCCAGACAGGGCCCGCAACCAACATAATAACAGGTGTGGCCGTTGGACTCGAGAGCTGCGCACTGCCGGTTCTCTCCATATGTCTTGCCATATTCATAGCAAACTACTTTGCAGGCATATACGGTATAGGTATAGCAGCGGTGGGAATGCTGGCAACAACAGGTGTGATAATGAGTGTCGATGCCTATGGGCCCATTGCAGACAACGCTGGTGGAATATCCGAGATGAGCGGGCTCGGAAAGGATGTAAGAAAGATAACCGACAGCCTCGATGCCCTTGGAAACACCACCGCAGCAATAGGAAAGGGCTTTGCCATAGGTTCTGCTGCTCTGACAGCACTGGCCATGTTCAGCGCCTATGCACAAACCATAGGTAAGGAGATGGGTGAGGTATTCACCATAATAGTTACAGACCCCAAGGTGGTCATAGGCCTGCTCATAGGAGGCATACTGCCATTCTTCATAGGAGCACTCACCATGACCAGTGTGGGCAGGGCTGCCTTCAAGATGGTCAACGAGATACGCAGGCAGTTTAAAGAGATACCGGGGCTTCTTGAGGGCAAAGAAGGGGTGAAACCAGATGTGGCAAAGTGTATAGACATAAGCACGACAGCAGCCCTCAAAGAGATGATAGCCCCCGGAGTTGTGGCAGTTGCAGCCCCTGTGGTTGTGGGCTTCCTCTTTGGTCCCCATGCGCTGGGTGGAATGCTTGCAGGAGCCACAGTGGCTGGTGTGCTGCTGGCTCTTTTCATGGCAAACTCAGGTGGTGCATGGGATAACGCCAAGAAGTTCATAGAGAAGGGTAACTACGGTGGTAAGGGCTCCGAGGCACATAAGGCAGCAGTTGTTGGAGACACCGTGGGAGACCCCTTCAAGGATACATCGGGCCCTGCTATGAACATACTGATAAAACTCATGAGCGTGGTATCGCTGGTTATAGCTCCGCTTCTCGTATGACAGGGCTCGAAGAAAAGAGACGAAAAAAAGAGGGCTGGCACAGTGTGGGTCAGCCCTCTTTCTTTACCGGAGGAAGATAGCATAAGATGGGACTTAAGTGCGGAATAGTGGGCCTGCCGAATGTTGGCAAATCGACCCTCTTCAATGCCCTTACGAGGGCAGGTGCAGAGGTTTCAAACTACCCGTTCACAACGATAGACCCCAACATAGGGGTTGTGCCAGTAAGGGACAGACGGCTCGATAGAATAGCAGAGCTCGTAAAGCCAGAGCGAGTGGTGCCAGCCACAGTTGAGTTCGTTGACATTGCAGGGCTTGTAAAAGGGGCAAGCAGGGGGGAGGGGCTGGGTAATCAGTTCCTTGCGCACATACGCGAGGTGGATGCCCTCTGCCACCTTGTAAGGTGTTTCGAAAAAGAGGATGTGGCACATGTGGAAGGCAGGGTGGACCCTGAAGGGGATATAGCCACCATAAACACAGAGCTCATACTGGCAGACCTCGAAACTCTGGAAAGAAGAATAGCAAAGATAGAGAAACCTGCAATCTCGGGGGATAAGAAGTTAAAAGAGCTTCTTACAGTGTGCCTCAAAATAAAGGAGCATCTTGAAGAGGGGCTGCCTGCAAGGACCCTTTCTGAAGAATATCTTCTGGTGGCAAAGGAGCTAAATCTTCTTACCGCAAAGCCTGTTATATATGTGGCAAATACCTCTGAAGATAGCCCGCAGACATTGAACATACACGGACAGAAGGTAAAGAAGATAGCCGAAACAGAGGGGGCAGGCTTTGTCTTACTGTGTGCAAGGCTTGAGCTTGAGCTCGGAGAGCTTGAAGAAGAGGAGAAAGCAGAGTTTATGAAAGAGCTTGGGCTTGAGGAAAGTGGCATAGATAGGCTCGTAAAAGAGGCTCTCAAGGTTCTTGGGCTTATAACATTCTTCACCATAAAGGGTGGCAAAGAGTGCAGGGCATGGCTCGTAAAGGAGGGCACGAAGGCTCCTCGGGCAGCAGGCAGGGTGCATACAGACTTTGAGAAGGGCTTTATAAAGGCTGAGGTTGTGGGCTGGAAAGACTTTGTTGAATGTGGTTCTGAAACAGTGTGCAGAGAGAGGGGGCTTACAAGAATAGAGGGAAAGGACTACATCGTAAAGGATGGGGATATTATCTTCTTCAGGTTTGCCCTGTGATGCAGAAAGGGGTGTGGGGGTCAGACTATCTCGTATTCTTCCCTGTGGAATGTCTCAACAGGCACTACCACTATCTTGTTTTTAAACCGTCTTCTAACCTCGTCTATTACGCCGTCTTTCTGCTGAAGAAGTTCTCCTATCTGTGGGTTCACATATAGATATACCCTGCCACTTTTTTGGGGCAGTTCTCTTACCAGCTCACGGTATATCTCTGTTGCCACGGCATCTTTTCTTTTAACGAGCCCGTCTCCATCGCAATAGGGACATTTGTCGAGAAGGCTCTGCTGAAGGCTCTCGCGTATTCGCTTGCGCGTCATCTCCACTATGCCGAGCTCTGAAATCTTCAGAATATTGGTTCTTGCCCTGTCCTCACCCAGTTCTTCGCGCAGCGTGCGGTAGACCTTCTCGCGGTCTGCCTGTCGCGCCATATCTATGAAGTCTATGATTATTATGCCTCCTATGTTGCGAAGTTTAAGCTGTCTTACTATCTCTCTGGTTGCCTCAAGGTTTGTCCTGAGTATGGTTTCGTCAGAACTTCTTCTGCCTATGTAGCGGCCCGTGTTGACATCTATTGCCGTGAGAGCCTCCATCTGGTCTATCACTATGTAGCCACCCGAGGGCAGGTAGACTGTTCTGGATAGTGCCTTCTCCAGCTCCACCTCTATACCCCTTGTATCGAAAAGGGGTACATCCTCTGTGTGCAGTTTCACTTTGGAGGCAAGCTCGGGCATGAACCGTTCTGTAAATGCCTTTGCCCGCTCATACTCCTCTTTTGAGTCGATAATAAACCACTTCACATTGGGTGTGAACATGTCTCTTATGGCTCGCAGCGTGAGGTCTGGCTCTTCGTAAAGTAGTGCAGGTGCCTCTGTGGAAGCCATCTTCTCTTTTATGCTCTCCCAGAGCTTTACGAGGTAGTCCATGTCAGAGTATATCTCTTCTGCCCTTCTACCCTCGCAGACGGTTCTTATTATGAATCCGTAGCCAGACGGTTTGAGCCTCTGGACGAGGTTTTTAAGCCGCTTTCTCTCCCGCTCGTCCTCTATCTTTCGCGATACTCCCACCTTCTCGTAGGTGGGCATGAGCACGAGGTATCTGCCGGGAAGCGTTATATAGGAGGTGAGCCTTGCCCCTTTTGTGCCAACAGGCTCCTTTTCCACCTGCACGATAATGTCCTGCCCCTCTTTTAAAATCTTCTCTATTCGCGGGGACTGGCTTTTGGGTATCTCCTTTGGAAGTTCCTCGTAGAGTGAGTCTATGGTCTCAAGCACATCCGTTACATGGAGGAAGGCGGTTCTTTCAAGGCCCACATCAACAAATGCTGCCTGCATGCCGGGAAGCACATTGACCACTCTACCCTTGTAGATGTTTCCGGTAATCGTGCGGTCTTTCCTGCGTTCGATGTGGAACTCCACGAGCACCCCATCTTCGAGCACAGAAAGACGCTTCTCAAAGGGATTGGCGTCAAGAAGTATTTCCTTAACGGGCACCTTCATCTGAAAAAAACGAGCCTCTGAATACTTATTGACAGCCCTTTGAGAACCGCTGCTTACTGAAACAGGGTCTTTACCTTGAGGATTGGAATAAGAGAAGCCTTTTCTGGCGGGAGCCCGAATAGAGCTCTCAGAACATCCTGTGGCCTTATCCTCCTTTGCTGTGTTTCTTTAAGGATGAGTGAGATATTGCCCCTCTGGTCTACACAGAGTCTTTCAATAAAGGGTTTCAGGTCTACTACCTTCTTCTTTTCGCCTTTTGTTACTTCCACTGGGATTTCATCCTTTGCCAGAAAAATCTCGATGTCTTTTTTGACTTTCTCTTTATCTATATTCAAACCCAAAGGGCTGTCTTCGAGGGGTATGAGAAATTCCTGTGCCTTCATCATAACAGAGAGTGAAGGAAGTTGCAAGGATATAAATTTTACCGAATCGGCCCGTATTCCTTCTGGTAGCACACGGTTGAGCCGCTCCCTGATTTCCTCTTCCGATAGATAAGCCGCCTCGAGCTCCATGTCCATGTATTCGTCAAGGCTTGCGATACCTACGGGCAGGGGGTTCAAAAAGGCTATCTTCGGCATGGGATGAAACCCTGCAGAGTAGCGCACAGGCAGTGCCGCCCTCCTTATTGCCCGTGCAAAGACCCTTGTAAGCTCAAGGTGGCTTAAGTACTTAAGCTGTGAGGTCTTCGAGAACCTCACCCTTACACGCAGGGGGCTGGTTGCAGCTGGTGTGGGTTTTGTCCTTCTTAAGGGTAACCTTGCCTGTTTGCAGACCACATTCTTTATTCTTTTGTGATCACACACCCCACAGAGGGTGCAGCGCTCGGTTTTACAATCCGGGGTTGTTGCAAGCTCAAGGGCTCTTCTGTAGTCCTCCAGAAGAAACTCCTTTGTGACCCCGCAGTCAAGGTGGTCCCATGGCAGTAGCTCTTCAAGGGGGCGCCTTCTCGTGGTGTAAAAGTCCATGGAGAGCCCCTCTTCATCGAATGCCTTCTTCCATGCCTCGATATTGAGTCTTTCTGTCCAGCCGTCGAACCTGCATCCAAGCCTGTACGCCCTCAGCACCACCCCTGATAGTCTTCTATCGCCCCTTGAGAAGACTCCCTCAAGGTGGCTCATCTCTGGGTGATGCCACTTGAACTCAAGCCGTCTTTTTCTGGCAAGCCTTCTTAGGTGCTCGAGCCTTCTTTTGCTCTCTTCTGCCGATAGCTGGGGCTCCCACTGAAAAGGGGTGAAGGGTTTTGGCACAAAGGTGCCAACACTTACATTTACCTGCGGGTTTCTGCCAAGGACCTTTCTGCCACCTGTGGCAACCCTCGAGGCAAGCTCTATTATGGCTTCAACATCTTCGATTGACTCTGTCGGAAGCCCTATCATGAAGTAGAGTTTAACACTCCTCCAGCCAAGGCTGAATATGTGGTCTGTCCACTCAAGAAGGTCTTCATCCTCTATGAGTTTGTTTATAACCCTTCTGAGCCTTTCGGTGCCTGCCTCGGGGGCAAGGGTGAAGCCTGTTTTTCGAACCCTTCTTATCTCATCTGCAAGAGACTTATCCATGGTGCCCACTCTTAAGGATGGTAGAGAAAGGGCAACCCGTTTTTCTTCCAGTATGCGCATAAGGTATGTTAGAAGTTCCTCTATGGCCGTATAATCGCCGGTGCTCAAAGACAGTAGCGAGACCTCTTCAAACCCTGTATTTTTAAGCCCCTCTCTTACAAGCTCCACTATGCGTTCAGGGCTTCTCTCCCTTACAGGCCTGTATATCATGCCTGCCTGACAGAACCTGCAACCCCGTGTGCATCCGCGGGCTATCTCTACGGTGAGGCGGTCGTGGACTGTCTGCATGTAGGGTACAACAGGAGAGGTGGGAAAGGGTAGAGCCTCTATGTCTGGCTCTATTCGTCTTTTAACCCTGTAGCCCGAAAGAAGGGGTCTTATATTCTTTACCGTGCCCTCTGCGTTGTATTCCACATCGAAGAAGGCAGGCACATATACGCCCTCTATGGAGGTAAGACTTTCGAGGATTTCTTTTCTCTTAAGCCCCCTGCGTCTGCCCTCAACTATTGTGTTACATATCTCAACCACAGCACGCTCACCATCGCCAAGAAGGAATAGGTCGAAAAATGGGGCAACAGGTTCTGGGTTGAACACCCCCGGACCTCCAGCTATGACGAAGGGCTCGTCCTCCCTTCTTTGTTCGGCAAAAAGGGTTATTCCACCAAGCTCGAGCATGTTCAGTATATTGGTGTAGCAGAGCTCATACTGTATGGAAAAGCCCAGAACATGGAGCCTGTTCAGGGGTATACCATTTTCCAAGGTTGTAAGTGGCAGCCCCTCTTTTCTTAAGAATGCCTCCATGTCGTCCCATGGGGCAAAGACCCTCTCGCAGGCTATGTGGGGCTCGGAGTTCAGCACATGGTAGATTATCTGTAGCCCCAGATGGCTCATGCCCACCTCGTAGACATCGGGGAAGGCAAGGCCGAAGAGAAGCTCCACACTCTGGGGAGCCTTCTTTACAGTGTTTACCTCACTATCTATGTATCTTGCAGGTCGTGTTATGTTGTTAAGGAATGGTTCCACCTTTTTGTGCATTGCTGCCCATACCTCCTCACTTCAGCATACTCCACATCTCGTGCAAACTTCCGGTCTGCAGGGGGGTGTGGTCTTTTCTTCAAGTGCCCTTGTGTATTCCTCCCACAGGTAGAGTTTTCTTATTCCACTGTCTATCGTGTCCCATGGAAGTGGCTCTTCGTAGTCTCTTTGACGGTGAATTGATGCCTCTATGAAGTCTTTGTACTCTTTGAGTGCCTTCTTCCAGCCTGTCTTAAGTGCCAGTGTGAGCACTCTAGATGCCCTTCGGTCTGCTCTTGAAAGATATGCCTGTACAAGGGAGGCATCCATGGATATGGGTTTTATCTCCACACCCTTCGTGCCAGACAGGGTCTTCTTGAGGAGTCTGTAGCGCGCCTTAAGCACATCTGTATGCTCGAACCTGTGCCATTGAAATGGGGTAAGTGGTTTTGGCACGAAGGGTGTAACACTTACGGTTATGTGTCCGCCTTTAAGAATCTCTCTTGCCCTTCTTACAAGGGCTGCCATCGAAAGGATGTCCTCATCCGTCTCTTCTGGAAGTCCTATCATGAAGTAGAGTTTTAGCCGATGGAAGCCTGCCTCCTGTATCATCTCGAAGCCATGGATGATTTCTTCGTCTCCAAGGGGCTTGTTTATAATCCTTCTCAGCCTTTCCGAGCCTGCCTCTGGAGCCACCGTTATTGTGGTATAGCCAGAGGCTTTAAGAAGTCTTAGAAGCTCATCGTCGAGCACATCGAGCCTTAAGGAAGATAGAGTTATGTCAACCCTGTCGGAGAACCTCTTAAGTATCTCTTTGAGAGCTGGATACTCTGATACGGCAGAGCCCACAAGCCCCACACGGCTTATGTCCTCTGGTATGTGTTCGATGCATTCTTCTATAAGGGCTTTCTTTCTCCATCTTGGCGGAAGGTACAGGAAGCCTGCGGCACAGAACCTGCAGCCACGGGGACAACCCCTTTCTACCTCAACGAGCAGTGTGTTGCCAAACTCTGTAAGTGGGGTGAACAGGGCTGTGGAAGGCAGATATGAGTCCACATCCTTCACCATAGCCCTCCTTACAGGCATTCTGGCAGGAGCCAGCGCCTCTATGGATTCAACCCTTTCGTCTTTAAAGTGGAACCTGTAGAAAGATGGCACATACACACTCTCCACAGTTGTGAGCCTGCGGAGGGCTTCTTCTTTATCCATATCCAGTGTGGCTGTTACAGTATCCATAAGGTCTGTAAGCCTTTCTTCTGCCTCGCCTATGAAGAAGATATCTATAAACTCTGACAGTGGTTCTGGATTGAGTGATGGCGCACATCCACCAGCCACTATAAGTGGTCTACCCGTGCGCTCTTTTGAATAAAGGGGGATGCGTGATAGCTCAAGAAGACGGAGCACATTTAGGTAGTCCTCTTCAAAGGATACCGAGAATGCCACCACATGGAACCTGTCAACAGGTGTCTGGCTTTCAAGGGTGAGCAGCGGGGTGCGGCTTCTTTCCATCTCTTCGAGGGTCTTCTTTTCGGGAAGAAATGCCCTCTCACACACGGTGTCGGCACGCTCGTTCAGAAGCCTGTAGACGGTCTGAAAACCAAGGTTGCTCATACCTGCCCTGTAGGTGTTCGGATAGAGCAGTGCCACCCTCAGCCTTCCGCCTGCCTCCTTGTGTATGGTGCCCCTTTCACGGGAGAGTATGTCTTTAAGCCCTTTCTTTATCTTCCAGATGGTCTTCATTCCTTTTTTTTCACTAAAAAGTTGTTTTAATATTATCACACAGGGTGCGTATTTTTTACAAGCCTGCGGGTGGAATTGCCACTGTTCAGGGTTTCTGGTATACTTTACCACAGTTGATATGGCAAGTTACTTCGTAGACAAGAAGGGCTTTCTTGCCTTCCTGAAGGGGGTTATTAAGAAGTACCCCCTCTATGGCACCGTAGAGAGGGATGGCTTCCCTGTCTTCAAGAAGATAGAGGAGCCAGAGGAACTCGTGCTCTCAGCAAAGCCAACACATCTGTCCCCAAAGGAGTTTCTCTTTCCACCAAGAGAGTTACTATTAAGGTTCAACCTTGAAGACGGAAAGGCAGAGCCTGTGGTGGAAGCCCGCGAGCAGGTCATTATGGGGCTTCATCCCTGCGATATACACGCAATAGGGCTTCTTGACAGGGTCTTCTCCCACGGTAGGGGTGATGTGAACTACCTTGAGAGAAGAAAGAAGACCATCCTTATAGGCACAGAGTGTTTGCCCGATGAGTTCTGCTTCTGTCAGTCCCTTGGCACCATGGATGCAGACGAGGGGTTTGACCTTTTCTTTCACGAGCTCAAAAGGGGCTACCTCGTAAGGGTGGGCACCGAAAAGGGTAGAAGACTTCTTAAAAGATATACGAAACCAGAAAAGGCAGCCAAAAAACACCTTGAAGAGGTAAAAGCACACAGGGAGAAGAAACTTAAAGGTTTCACCCGCTGCCTCGATGCCAGAAAGGAGGAGCTTCCCCTCGTCTATGCAGGAAGCTACGAGCACCCCCTGTGGGAAAGAATAGGCAGCATATGCTATGGTTGTGGAAGCTGCAATCATGTGTGTCCCACATGCTACTGCTTCGATGTAAGAGACGATGTAACACTTGACCTCAAGGAGGCTCGCAGATACAGGGTATGGGATGGCTGCACACTGGAGGACTTTGCAAAGGTTGCAGGTGGACACAACTTCAGAAAAGACCGCTCCGAACGATTAAGGCACAGGTTCAACCGTAAGTTCCGCTATCTTGCAGACCGCTTCGATGGGCTTTTCTGTGTGGGTTGCGGCAGATGCAGCAGGGCCTGCCTTGTGGGTATAAACATAACAGATGTAACCAACGAGCTTATAAAAGATGCAAAGAGCTGACGCACATCCCTACATGCCCCAGCCTGTAAGGCTTGAGAGGGTGGAAAGGCTTACAGAGAAGGAGAGCCTTTTTGTCTTTCCCCGCCCGCAGGGGTTCGGGTTCACACCCGGTCAGTTCATAATGGTGGGTCTTGCTGGCTACGGAGAGGCACCCATATCAATATCTTCACCCCCATCTGAAAAAGATATGGTGGAGCTATGTATAAGAAGGGTGGGTAGCCTCACAACCATACTCCATAAACTACGGGCAGGCGATACCATCTGGATAAGGGGGCCCTTTGGCAGGGGGTTTCCCACCGAAAGGATGCACGGAAAAGACATATTGTTCATAGCAGGTGGAATAGGGCTTGTACCCTTGAGGTCTCTGATAAAAGAGGTGCTCGCAGAAAGAGAAGACTACGGACGCCTCACACTCCTTTACGGGGTCAAGAGCCCCAAGGAGATACTGTTTGAAGAAGAGCTTGAGCTTTGGCAGAAAGCTGGGGTGGATGTAAGGCTTACCATAGACAGGGCATACCCCGGATGGAAGGGAAATGTAGGGGTTGTAACCACCCTCATACCTCAGGTAGATATAGATGAGGACAACAGCGTATGCTGTATAGTTGGTCCTCCTGTCATGTACAAGTATGTAATACTTAGCCTTGGCAACCGCAGCGTAAGGGGTGAGGATATATATCTATCGCTGGAGCGAAAGATGAAGTGCGGGATGGGTAAGTGTGGTCACTGCCAGATAAACAGCATTTACACCTGTGAGGAGGGTCCTGTATTCACACTGCAGGAGATACGCCATCTGCCAGAGGCAATATAGTCAGCCTTGGTTTTTAAGCTGCACCCTGAGCCCCTTCAGGGCATAGTCCACACCGCTGTATACGGTGAAAAGGGTTGTAAGCCCCACCACAACATAGAATGCCGTATCCATGAGACCTTTTAGGACCAGTGCACCTATCACGGTGAGTATCTGTAGAGCGGTGGTTATTTTACCGGGGATACTTGGTCCAATGGTTACCTTTCTTCCACCGCTTCTAAGAAGCATGTAGCCTGTAACTATGAGCATGTCTCTCAATATCACCAGTATGCACAGAAAAAGCGGTATCCAGCCCTTTATGGTGAGCACCAGAAAGGCAGAGATAAGGAGGAACTTGTCTGCCAGTGGATCCATGCTTCGGCCGAACTCCGTTACGAGGTTGAACCTTTTGGCTATAAATCCATCGAGTGCATCGGTAAGACCTGCTATTATGAATACGACCAGTGCCCAGTAGAACTTCTCGTAGACCACAAGCCCCACGAAAAACGGGACGAGCAGAAGCCTTGATATGGTCAGAAGGTTCGGTATATTGAGAGAGTTTATTATAAACGACTTCATAGGCCTTCCTTAGAGCCAGTCGAAGAAGCGTTTCTTCTTTTTCTTTTCTGGTCTTTCCTCGGGTTTTCTGTCTGGAAGAGTAAAGAGGGCTGCCTCTGTAAGTCGTTCCAGCATGGGCTCATAGACCTCTATCACACCCATCTTGAGGAGTTCTTTATCCAGCTTTATGCTGTTCTGTTTCTCCCTGCTCTCTGCACTCCACAGTATGGTGCCCTCCTTTCCATAGAGGGTGAATGTAACTTCTATACTAAGGGCTCCATAGGGTGTTACGAGACTTTCGTCCCACTCGGTTATGTTCACAAGCAGAATCGAGTCTGTACCGAGAAGTTCCACCACCTCTTGCGCCTTTATCTTCTTTTGTGGGTCCAGTGTCTTCAGTATCCTGTCGGTCTCATCGAGTGGTTTTATCCTGTAGTTCTTATCTTTTATGTTTCTTGCGGTCATCTCTCTTAAGATGCGTTTTGCACGCTCTGGGCCCTCGCCGTGTACGGGCAGTATTGCCACACTTTCTGGCTGTGAGAGGGCAAACTCTTTAGAAAGTCTGTGCTCCACCATCCCCGCACAGCCACCTATAAGTATAGTCAGTAAGAGAAATAAAAGGGTCTTCTTTATCATCCTTTCAGTATCCTCTGTCTGGAGTTATTATGACCTTCTGGAGTCCTGCTGGTATGATTATGAGGCTTGTATCTTTCTCTCTGAGTTTCTCGTAAAGGTCGTGTCCAGAGCCGAACACAGCCACCTTAAGGGTGGTCTTCACACTCGAGAAACTATCGTAGGAGACCTCCCTTACAAGGGATAGCTCCTCTATACTATTTTTTATACTTTCAAATGTACCGTAGTCTTCAAGCCCAAGTATTACCACGAGCACCTCTGTTATGAGCCGTTTTTCAGGTGGTATGAGTTCGCGCAGGTCTTCCCTCAGGGTCTGCTCGTCTATGGTTGCCTCTATCCATACATGGTATTTTTCTATGCCAAAGGGCTGGGTTGAGTCTGCATCCTCTGTTCTGTCGAGTGTGTCGAAGTGGGTTATCCAGCCCGCAGAGAGTATTCTGTAATTCAGCACATACTTCATGGGGTCTGCACCATAGACCTGATCCTCAAGGAACTTCTTGACCTTCTCTTTTTCTTGCTCACCGAGTATAAGCCTTATGGCCTTTTCCACAGCGCTGTGGAGTGCCTTCTCTGTTGCAAGCCTTTTTGCATCGGTCTCTACCTTGCCCTTCTGCCAGCTGCCCTCTGCTTTGACAACAAGCCCTGCAGCAGCCGAAAAGTTTGGTAGTGCCACCATCAGGCATATAGATAGAGTGAGCAGGAGTCTATAAATCATCCCTGATTCCCCTTTGTTAGTCTTTCTTAAGGAAAGCCTTTACCCTATTGATTATATCCTCTTTTTGTTCAGGATTAAACCATATTATACCCTTTTCCTTCTTAAGCCATGTAATCTGGCGTTTTGCATAGTCCTTGGTATTCTTTTTAAGCCTCCTTACAGCCTCATCCAGAGTCGTTCTACCCTCAAGGTAATCTATAATCTCTCTATATCCTATTGCCTGAAGGGGCTTTAGCTCCTTTGTGTAGCCCATGCTGAGAAGCCTTTTTACCTCCTCGACGAGCCCCTCTTCAAGCATTCTGTCCACCCGTGCCTCTATATCTTTATACAGAATCTTGCGTGGTTTTGTAAGTGCTATCTTAAGGGTTACAAGCCTTTCTTCTTTAAATCCGTGTTCCTTCTGAAAAAAAGAGATGGGTTTACCTGTGGTGTAGAATACCTCAAGGGCACGCACGATGCGGTTTATGTTGTGCGGGTGTATTGTGCGGGCTGCCTCAGGGTCTACACTTAAGAGCTTCTGGTAGAGGTGGGCTCTACCAAGTTCCTGGGCCTCTTTAAGAAGTTTTTTTCTAACCTCAGGACAAGCCCCCACACCTTCAAAGAGCCCGTAGATAAGTGCCCTTATGTAAAGCCCTGTGCCCCCTGCAACTATCACCCCCTTACCCCGGCTCTTTATGTCGAGGATTGCCTCCA
>DRQE01000099.1 GCA_011371515.1 Deltaproteobacteria bacterium | reverse complement strand
GAACGGATAAGAGGGCTCTTTAAAAGATAGGTTTGACAAAAAGTTGTGGCATACCTAAAATATAGAGGGGAAAAGTCCTGTCTTAACGATACATAAGGAGGTGTAGAGTTCAAAATGCCCATATATGAGTACAGATGCACAGAGTGCGACAAAGAGTTCGAGATGATGCAGAAGTTTTCAGAGGACCCACTGAAAGAGTGCATATACTGCGGGGGTCCTGTAGAAAAACTCATCTCCCTTTCTTCCTTCCATCTTAAGGGGTCTGGCTGGTACCTTACAGACTATGCAAGAAAGAAGGACGATAAGAAGGCACCAGAGAGCTGCCCCTCTGACAAGAAGAAAACCTGTGGTGGCTGCTGAATGGATGTAAAAGAGGCTGCCATATACATAGCCAGAAAGGCGGGCGAGCTACTCAAGGAGAACCTTGGCAAGGTTGAAACGGTAGAGTACAAGGGTGCGGTGGACCTCGTTACAGATGTGGACAGAAAAAGCGAGACCCTCATAGTGAACTCTATAAAGGAGCGTTTCCCCGACCACGACATCCTTACCGAAGAGGGAGAGGATAAGACCTCTGGTAGCCCCTGCAGATGGATTATAGACCCCCTCGATGGCACAACGAACTATGCCCATGGCTACCCTGTATTCTGTGTGTCCATAGGGTTTGAACAAGAGGGGGAGCTCAAGCTCGGTGTGGTCTACGACCCCATGCTCGATGAGCTCTTCGTTGCAGAAAAGGGCAAGGGGGCATACCTCAATGGCAGGAGGATAAGGGTATCTTCCACACCCACACTTGATAAGAGTCTTCTTGCCACAGGCTTTCCCTATGACTTAAGGACCTCTAAGGAGAATAACCTCAACCACTTCTCCAACTTTGCCCTCAGGGCACAGGCAATAAGGCGGGCAGGCTCTGCCGCACTGGACCTCTGTTATGTGGGCTGTGGCAGGTTCGATGGGTTCTGGGAGCTGAAACTCAAGCCATGGGATGTTGCAGCAGGCTCCCTTGTGGTGAGCGAGGCAGGCGGCAGGCTCACAGACTTCAAGAACGCCCCCTTCTCCATCTACGGCTACGAGGTCATAGCCTCAAACGGGCTTATACACGAGGAAATGGTTGAGGTGGTAAACCTTAAAACCCTGATGACACCTCAGGGATGAAGGTTCTGCTGGTCTACCTTATCTCACCAGCCCTTTCCATAAAGGCTGTGGAATACCTCTACAGTGGGGTGAGTGTGGATGGCTGGGAGACCCTTATAGTTGTAACCATACTGCTGGGTCTCTGGAACCTTGTTGTAAAGCCTGTTGTAAGGCTTTTAAGCCTTCCCATAAATATCCTTACCCTCGGGCTTTTCGGGGTGGTTCTCAATATCGGGGTGGTCTGGCTTACGGCAGAACTGGTCGATGGGTTCAGCCTTGAGGGGGTTACGGGGGCATTACTGTGTGCCCTTGCCATAGGTTTCATGAATAGCACTTTGAGGGAGTTTACAGGCTGAATTTGGGGCTTGACTAAAGAGGCTCAAAAGGGTATCCTTAAAGAAGACAAAAAAGGGATAGATACATTTAAGCCCTTTTAATTTAATCCAGAGAGGTTAAAAAAGGGTTGAAGATAGATTACTGTGTAGAGACAGAAGAGACCTCCGCATCCTGTTTGGGTGCGGAGGTCTTTTTGAATGGGGAAAAACCATGCCCTCACAGATAATGGATGAGAAGGCAATAGACAGGGCACTTTCTCGAATAGCCCATGAGGTGGTAGAAAGAAACAGGGGTACCCAAGGGCTCATCATCCTTGGCATACCCACGAGGGGATATTACCTCGCAAAAAGGCTTAAAGATAAGATAGACAGTATAGAGGGCACAGATGTTCCTGCAGGAAGTGTGGACGCCACCCTGTATCGTGATGACATAGGGCTTAAGAAGGAGGCACAGCCACTTAAAGAGACTGATATACCCGTGCCCATAGACGACAGGGTGGTGGTTCTTGTAGACGATGTGCTCTTTACTGGTAGAACTATAAGGGCTGCCATGAATGCCCTTATGGACTTCGGCAGACCCACCCGTATTCAGCTTGCAGTACTTGTTGACAGGGGCCACAGGGAGCTGCCCATAAGGGCAGATTATGTGGGTAAAAACATACCCACCTCTGTAGAAGAGGAGGTAAAGGTAAGGCTTAAAGAGGTGGACGGTAAAGACGAGGTGGTCCTTATAAGGGGTACCGAGAAGGAAAGATGAGGCTTAAGCGCAAAGACATACTCACCATAGAGGAGCTCGAAAGAGATGAGCTTGAGATGATATTCTCCTCGGCAGCCTCCTTCAAAGAGGTATCCGAGAGGGATATAAAGAAGGTTCCAACCCTTCGGGGTAGAACCATAATAAACCTTTTCTACGAGCCCTCAACCCGCACCCGCACTGCCTTCGAGATAGCAGGCAAGCGTATGAGTGCCGATGTTATAAACATCTCTGCCTCGGCAAGCTCTGTAAAAAAGGGTGAGACCCTTATGGACACTGCAAAAAACCTTGAGGCAATGAAGCCCGATTGCATCGTTATAAGGCACTCTTCAGCAGGCGCATCCCATATACTTGCAGGGCTTCTTTCGTGCAGTGTTATAAACGCAGGCGATGGTGCCCACGAGCACCCAACACAGGCGCTCCTTGATATATTCACCATAAAGGAAAGGTTCGGCCGTGTAGAGGGGCTTAAGGTTCTCATAGTGGGAGATATTCTGCATTCAAGGGTTGCAAGGTCCAACATATGGGGGCTTAAGAAACTCGGGGCAGAGGTTACAGTGTGCGGGCCACCCACTATGATACCACCACACATAGAAAGGCTTGGCTGCTCTGTAACCTACAATATAGACCATGCAATAGAAGATGCGGATGTTATAATAATGCTTCGCATACAGCTTGAACGCCAGAGGGCAACCCTTTTCCCCTCTCTACGGGAATATGCAAGGTGCTGGGGGCTTTCGGCTGAAAGGCTCAAGAGGGCAAAGAAGGATGTGTTGATAATGCACCCGGGGCCTGTAAACAGAGGGGTGGAACTCTCACCAGAGGTGATAGATGGGCCATGGTCTGTAATACTCGAGCAGGTTACAAACGGAGTGGCAGTAAGGATGGCACTCTTTTATCTTCTTCTTGGTGGCGTAAAGGAGGACTGAGTAGTCTATGGAAAGAGTGGTTTTAAGAGGTGGTAGAATTATAGACCCCTCACAGGATATGGAGGGGCTTTACGATATATTCATAATGGGTGGCAGGGTTGCCTCCATAAAGCCTGCTGAAGAGGGCTCACCTGTTGGCGAGGGCTGGCTGGAATACGACTGCAAAGGGCTTGTGGTAGCACCGGGCTTTGTGGACCTGCACACACACTTAAGAGAGCCGGGCGAGGAATACAAGGAGACCATAAAGACAGGCACCCTTGCAGCTGCAGCCGGTGGATTTACCACCATACTCTGTATGGCAAATACCACCCCACCAAACGATAGTGAGGCTGTAACAAGATTCATAAAGAAGAGGGCAGAGGAAGAAGGCACGGTAAAGGTGCATCCTGTGGGTGCCATTACAAAGGGGCTTGAGGGCAAAGAGCTTACAGAGATGGCAGAACTGAAAGAGGCGGGCTGTGTGGCAGTATCCGACGATGGTAGACCCCTTATGAATACCTCACTTATGAGAAGGGCCCTCGAGTATGCCGGTGGACTGGGACTTACGGTCATAAGCCACTGTGAGGACATCTATCTTAAAGAAGATGGCGTTATGAACGAGGGCTTTGAGGCAACAAGGCTCGGGCTTAAGGGTATACCAGCGCAGGTTGAATCCATAATGATTGCAAGAGACATAGAACTCTGCGAGCTTACAGGCAGCCGTCTACACATAGCCCATGTATCCACCCGAAGAGGGGTTGAGCTTATAAGAGATGCAAAAAGACGCGGGGTGAATGTAACAGCAGAGGCAACTCCACATCATCTGCTCCTTACAGACAGAATGGTGGGCTATGATACAGACTTTAAGATGAACCCACCATTAAGAACCGAAGAGGATGTGGAAGCCCTAAGAGAGGCACTAAAAGACGGCACAATAGATTGCGTTGCCACAGACCATGCCCCCCATTCCTCTATAGAGAAGGATGTGGAGTTCGACATGGCAAAGGACGGTGTGGTGGGCCTTGAGACCGCCTTTGGAGTACTTATGAGGCTCGTCCATGAGGGTGTGCTTACCCTTAAAGAGCTTGTAAGGCTTCTTTCAACAGAGCCTGCAAAGCTCATGGGGCTTCAGGCAGGAAGCCTCTCGGTGGGTAGCCCTGCTGATGTGGTGGTCATAGATACCGAAAGGGAATGGACTGTTGAGCCCGAGACTTTCAGGTCTTTAAGCAGAAACACCCCCTTTAAGGGCTGGACCCTTAAGGGCAGGGTGGTTAGAACATTTGTGGATGGTAGAGTTGTCTATGAGGAAGAATAAGAAGGCATATCTTGTATTTTCAGACGGCACAGTCTTTGAGGGCTATGCCCTTGGAAAAGTGGGTGAGACCACAGGTGAGGTGGTATTTAACACCTCCATGAGTGGCTATCAGGAGGTCCTTACAGACCCCTCCTACCGTGGTCAGATAGTAACCATGACATACACCCACATGGGCAATTATGGCACAAACCCTGAGGATGTGGAGTCTGTAAGGCCATGGGTGGAAGGGTTTATTGTAAAGGAGCCCTGCCCATATCCCAGTAACTGGCGGTATGAAAAAGAAGGCAAGACCCTTGATGAATACCTTGAACACTGGGGTATAGTGGGTATATGGGGCGTGGATACCCGTGCGATAACAAGGCACATACGCGAAAGGGGAGCAATGGAGGCTGTAATATCGAGTGTTGACGACGATGTTGAAAGGCTCTATGAGAAGGCAAAAGGTCTTCCCAGTCTTAAAGGGAGAGACCTTGTAAAAGAGGTTACCTGTAGCAAGCCCTACCACTGGCAGGAAGCCCTCTGGGAGCTTGAAGGGGGTTACAAAACAGGGGTTGAGACAAGATACAGAGTGGTTGCCTATGATTATGGGATAAAACTTAATATATTGAGAAACCTCGTTGAGGCAGGCTGTGATGTAACGGTGGTGCCTGCATGGATGTCTGCAGACAAGGTGCTTGAGCTCAACCCTGATGGCATATTCCTCTCAAATGGTCCCGGAGACCCCGAGCCCGTAACCTACGCCATAGAGAACATAAGAAAGCTCATAGGTAAAAAACCCATATTCGGAATATGTCTTGGGCACCAGCTTCTCTGTCTTGCACTTGGTGGAAGGACATATAAACTTAAGTTTGGCCACCACGGTGGAAACCAGCCTGTAAAGGACTTAAAGACAGGTAAGGTTGAGATAACCTCACAGAACCATGGGTTTGCTGTGGATGTGGACTCCATAAAGGGTATCGCAGAGCTTACACACCTCAACCTCAACGACCATACCGTTGAGGGTATAGCCCACAGGGAGTATCCGCTCTTTTCCGTGCAGTACCATCCAGAGGCAAGCCCCGGTCCCCATGATTCACAGTATCTTTTCAGAAGGTTTACAGCACTTATGGAGGGATAAGGGTATATATGCCAAAGAGAACAGATATAGAGAGAATCCTGATAATAGGAAGTGGTCCAATAGTTATAGGGCAGGCATGTGAGTTCGACTACTCTGGCACACAGGCATGTAAGGCTCTAAAGGAAGAGGGCTATCAGGTGGTGCTCGTAAACTCCAACCCTGCAACCATAATGACAGACCCGAACTTTGCAGACCGCACCTATATAGAACCCTTAACGCCGGAGGTGGTCGCCCGCATAATAGAGCGGGAAAGCCCCGATGCGCTGCTTCCAACCATGGGCGGGCAGACCGCACTCAACATAGCCGTAAGGCTCCATGAAGATGGGGTGCTTGATAAGTACGGTGTTAAGATGATAGGGGCAAACCCTGAAGCCATAAAGAAGGCAGAGGACAGGGAGCTTTTCAAAGAAGCCATGGAGCGGATAGGCCTTAAGATGCCCCAGAGCGGGTTTGCACGGAGCATGGAAGAGGCAATGGATATAGTTGGCAGACTTCGTTACCCCGTCATAATAAGGCCCTCCTTTACACTTGGGGGGACAGGCGGAGGTATTGCCTACAATAAAGAGGAGTTCATAGAGCTCGTAAAACACGGGCTTTCGGCAAGCCCTATAACAGAGGTGCTTATAGAGGAATCCCTCATCGGCTGGAAGGAATACGAGCTTGAGGTTATGCGTGATGGCAAGGACAATGTGGTAATAATATGTTCCATAGAGAACCTTGATCCCATGGGTGTGCACACAGGAGACTCAATAACCGTTGCCCCCCAGCAGACCCTTTCAGACAAAGAGTACCAGATAATGAGGGATGCAGCCATAGAGATAATCCGTGAGATAGGGGTTGACACAGGGGGAAGCAACATTCAGTTTGCCGTAAACCCTGAAGATGGCAGGATGTATGTGATAGAGATGAACCCCAGAGTCTCAAGAAGCTCTGCCCTTGCCAGCAAGGCAACAGGCTTTCCCATAGCAAAGATAGCTGCAAAACTTGCAATAGGATATACACTCGACGAGATACCCAACGACATAACGAAGAAGACCCCTGCCTCTTTCGAGCCAACCATAGACTATGTGGTGGTGAAGGTGCCAAGGTTTACCTTCGAGAAGTTCCCGCAGACAGACCCCACCCTTACAACCCAGATGAAGTCTGTTGGAGAGGTCATGGCAATAGGAAGAACCTTCAAGGAGGCGATGGGTAAGGCACTGAGGTCTCTTGAGACAGGTAAAACAGGGTTCAACTATGTGGTAAGGAAGGATAGAGAAAGGGTCTACTTTGAGCCCACAGAGGCTGAAAGAGAAGAGATAAGAGATATGCTCAAGACCCCGAGGGCAGAAAGGCTCTGGTATCTTGCAGAGGCATTGAGGGCAGGGTTCAGCGTGGACGAGATTTATGAACTCAGCCGAATTGACCGCTGGTTCGTCTGCCAGATAAAAGAGATGGTTGAGCTTGAAGCGGAAGTGAAGAGAGCTTCAGAAGGGGGCACCCTTGGTGAGGAGCTACTCAGAAGGGCAAAGGCCAGTGGGCTGTCTGACGCCTTTATAGCAGGGCTTACAGGCATTCCAGAGGCGGAACTTAGAAAGATTGCAAGAGATAAAGGTGTTGAGCCGGTCTACAAGTGTGTTGATACCTGCGGGGCGGAGTTCGAGGCATATACACCCTATCT
>DRQE01000098.1 GCA_011371515.1 Deltaproteobacteria bacterium | reverse complement strand
TACCCGGCGGTATGATTTCAAACCTTGCACAGCAGTTGAAAGAGCAGGACGCCATAGACAGGATGAACGATGTGCTCGATGAGGTGCCACGGGTGAGAAAGGAGATGGGCTGGCCACCTCTCGTTACCCCCACAAGCCAGATAGTAGGCACACAGGCAACCCTCAATGTGCTCACAGGTGAAAGATACAAGGTTATAACCACGGAGACCAGAAACTACTTCAAGGGGCTTTACGGCACACCACCGGGCAAGGTGGATCCGAAGGCAAGAAAGAAGGCAATTGGCTCTGAAAAACCCATAACCTGTAGACCCGCAGACCTTCTCGAGCCAGAGCTCGACAAACTGGCAAGAGAGGTGGATGGCAAGGCTCGCTCAATAGAAGATGTGCTCACCTATGCGCTCTTCCCTGTGGTGGCTCTTGAATTCTTCGAGCAGCGTGAGAAAGGCACCCTCGAGCCCGAACCCCTTGAAGAGATAAAGGAAGAGGAACGCCCACATCCAATGCATCTTGCTCCCAGTGAGTTCAACATAACCGTGCATGGTGAGACCTACAGGGTGAAGATTGCAGGGGCAGGCCACAAGAGCGAGGGCAAAAGGCCCTTCTTCCTCAAGATAGACGACCGCCTTGAAGAAGTACTCGTTGAGAGCATAACAGAGGTCATACCCTCAACCGCAGGAGTCATAGAAGAGGAGTCCACCCCTCAGTCGATAAGACCCAAACCCACCAAAGAGGGCGATGTAACGACCCCTGTACCCGGTAAGGTGACCTCCATAAAGGTAAAAGAAGGCGACAAGGTGGAAGAGGGCGATACGGTACTCGTTGTTGAAGCCATGAAGATGGAAAACGAGGTGCACACACCCATAACAGGGGTGGTAAAGAAGATATACATAAAGGTGGGAGACTCGGTAAATCCCGACGAGACACTCATGGAGATAGAGAAGGAGTAAGCCTTCGAAGGGGCTTACTCCTTCCAGCCTTCATCCTTCCACAGGACTAAACCATGGACCTCTTCATAAAGGTACTCGATGTAGTATTCCCTGTGTTTGCCATAATAGGGGCAGGCTATCTTTTTGCCCACTTCAAGAAGATAAGCCTTGAGCCCATAATAGAGACCCTCATCTACCTTACAGTACCTGCCCTCGTCATATCGTCTCTTTCACAGAAGGAGATAGACTTAAACGATGCCCTATTTACCACCCTCTGTGCCTGTGGTGTGGTGCTCGGTGGGGCTGCCATAAGCTACATCTACCTGAAATCCACAGGCAGGGCACACATGCGCGGTTTTTACCTTACCACCATGTTCATGAACTCTGCAAACATACCGCTGCCACTTACGCTTCTTGCCTTCGGTAGAGAGGGCCTTACGATAGCCATAATATACTACATAGTGATAAGCATACTGGTATACTCTGTTGGCATATACATAGCAAAAGGAGAAGGTGGACTGGGCGAGATATTCAAACTGCCCCTGCTCTACTCCACTGTGATAGGTGTGGGGCTTAACCTTGGTGGGGTGAGGCTACCTGAACCACTCTTTACCGCCTTCGACATGCTTGGAGCCGCAACCATTCCACTGATGCAGGTCTGCCTTGGCTACCAGCTATATTCAACACGGTTCTCGGAGATGACACTCTCTGTGGCAGCCTCTGTCATAAGGATTGCAGGAGGGTTCATTGTCGCCCTCTTTCTGGTAACACTTCTGGACATACAGGGTATAACGAGGAATGTGATTCTTCTTTCCTCTGCCATGCCATCTGCTGTTATGAACTTTGTTATGAGCTACAAGTACGGGCTTGAAAAAGACCTTGTGGCATCCACCGTGGCACTTACAACCCTTATAAGTATTTTAACCATACCCATTATGCTCATGTTCATGCTTTAGGGGTCATAACATCAAAGAAGTGGGCTCTGCAGCAAATCCAGAGACATATTGATTAAAAGTCATATATTCCAGCAACAATGGTGCAGGAGAGCAACGGATTAGGAATCCGTTGCTCGTGCAAGCGCAAAAGGGTGCTTATGGCTTAAAATCTTCTTGCTCTTCCGCAAAAACCTGACCTCTCGGTTCGTAGCCAAGCGCTCTATCTTACCTCGATGGTCCACTCCCCTTCCTTTTCTACCACCATGCCTATGGGCTTTGCATCTACGCCCTCTCTACGGAGTCTTTCAAGGAGTGTGTCTTTCCTCTCCTCACCCACAGATATTAGAAGCCCTCCTGATGTCTGTGGGTCGTAAAGGAGAAGCTCCACGGAGGAGTCCACACTCTCTGAAAGTCTTACATGGGGTGAGAGAAACTCTCCGTTTGTCCATATGGCGGCAGGACGGTTTCGTCTCTTTCTTACAAGGGTAGTGGCGTGATTGAAGATTGGTATACTCTCTGCCTCTATTATGGCTGCCAGCCCTGATGCCGAGAGCATCTCATAGAGATGCCCCAGAAGGCCAAAGCCTGTAACATCGGTGCATGCGTTGACACCTGTCTCAACCATAATACGGGATGCCACATTGTTAAGCCTTTTCATGCTCTCGAGTGTATCAGCAGCATCCTCTGTGGAGATTCTACCAGCCTTGAGTGCCGTGGTCACCACCCCTGCGCCTATGGGTTTCGTAAGAATCAGCGTATCACCTGATTTTGCCCCGCTGCTGGTTATCATCCTTTCTGGCTCCACAATGCCTGTGACAGACAGGCCGTATTTAATCTCCCTATCGTTTATGGTGTGCCCACCACCTATGACTGCACCTGCCTCTTTCAGCTTGTCGCAGGAGCCCTGAAGTATGTCCGAAAGCACTATCACGGGCAGGTCCTTTGGAAAACAGACAACCGTGGTTGCAACGAGCGGAGTGCCACCCATGGCGTATACATCGCTTAAGGCATTGGCTGTGGCTATCTGACCAAAGAGATATGGGTCGTCCACTATGGGTGGAAAGAAATCCACCGTGACCACAAGGGCACGCCCTTCGTCTATACGGTAGACCCCCGCATCGTCCGATGTATGGGGTCCAAGTATTAGATTCGGGTCTTCTGGTCTGGGTAGCTGATGCAGAACCTGCATCAGGGATGCCATCTCCATCTTGGCTGCTCAACCGGCACAGCTCGCCCAAGATGTAAGTTTTATCTTCTTTCCCATAGTTCCTGTTGATACCTCCTCAAAGCTATATATAACCATATATACGATAGACCTTAAGGGCTACAAATTCCCACAGTACCTCAGCCATAAGGGAGATTCTGTCCTCCGGCGAATCCCTGTAGGGTATGTAGTTGTCCACGGGTGCAGGATAACACTCCAGCCCCAGCTTTCGGCTCACCTCCATTGCCCGAAGTATGTGGGTTGGCGATGTCACTATAAGACAGGTTGAAAGTTTGTTGTCCTCCATGTAGGACTTTACTGCCTCAAGGTTGGTGTATGTGTTTGTGCTCTCCTTCTCCACGAAGAACATACTGGGAGGTATACCAAGTGTATCCGATATTTTTGCCATTATCTCTGACTCCACCACATCTATTGCCTCTCCTGTTTCAGAGCCTGACAGTGTGTGGACCACCTTCTCTGGCCTGCTTCTTATGGTGCCACCCACGAAGGCTATTCTACTGGCATAGCCCTGCCTGTAGAGCATCAGCCCGTGGATGAGCCTTTCCATGGACGCCCTCGTGAGCACACCGTTCTCGTAGGCTCCTCCACCAAGTACCACTATGAGGTCACTGGTCATAAGGTATGGTCTAACATAAAGGGTCTCTCCAAGCCTGTTTGCAAGAGGGGTGAATGCAACGATTACAAACAAAAAGTTGACCAGCACAGAAATCAGTATTAAAAGCCTTTTAAGCATTGCTGCCCTTTTTCTTTTTAGGGATTCAAAAGTCTTCTCACATCACCGTCTCTTATGGTTACACCCCTTCTGTCGAAGTATTCCAGTATGTCTATGGCAAGCCTTCTGCCACAGCCGAGTATGTCCCTGAACTGGCCTGCCCTTATAGAACCTTTTTCCTTTATATAACATTTCAACCTGTCCATTGCCATATCGATCGTTTCTCTGGCAATGTAGAGCCCCTCTTTGAGTTTCACGAGCTCTCCACTGTCTGTAAGGTAGCGCAGCACCCTTTCCACATCCTCTCTTCTGTAAGGACCCCCTGTAAGAACATCACCTCTTATAGCACCAGCACCGTCTTTTAGCGTAGACATAAGCCAGCGGGCTATCTCCATATCCCTTCCCTTGAGTGCCGCTCTGTGGGTAGAAAGCCTCACGAGGGCACCCTCTGCCTTTAGCTTTCCCTCTTCTATGAGTCTCTCCAAGAGCACATCCCTTAAAGCCTCTGGCACCTCTGCCCTGTCTGTAAGCTCCCCTCTGTGGATACCCCTTCTTTCAGGATGCCTTCTGTGATATTCACCGAGTAGAGAGAGCACCCTATCTTTTAACGCCATGAGCTTGTCCTTTCCTATAATCCTGCCACCTGCAAGCTCAAAACCTGCTTCCTCGGAAAGGCTGACAATCTCCTCTTCTTCCACATTGAGCATGAAACAGAGGGTATCCACCCCTATGCCTTCAGCCCTTCTTTTAAGAAGAAATCTGGTTATTGCCACCACATCCCTTCTTTCAAGGGAGCTGACATCCACATCCCTTATGGGTGTAAGAAGCCTTTTCGATGGATATGTAACAACAACCCTTCCCCCACCTATCGTTCTTCCAGCGGAAGGGTCTCGCAGTATGAACCTATCGCCACCGAGAAGGGGTAGCCCTATCTTTGAAAACACCCTTGCCGCTGCCCTCATACCGGAGACAAGCTCCTCCCTGTCGATAAGGCGCACCCTTACAGTGGCCTCTGTGGTAAAACAGTAGAGCTTAAGGTATGAGTTGTTTTTAAGCGGTCTTTCGGCAAATCTGGATACATCTATAATGCAGTCGAATATGGTTGCCTCCTTCAGCCACTCATAGAGGCTATTATCTACGAGCATCTCTCCCCTTCTGCACTCCCTGTGTGATATGCCAGAAAGGTTCACCGCAACCCTTGAGTGTGGTTCTGCCACAGAGAGCTCACGGCGGTGGCTCTGTAGCCCTCTTACCTTGACCTCTCTTCCATCGGGAAAGACCATAAGGGTATCCCCCCTTTTTATACTGCCTTCCACGAGGGTGCCCGTTACGACACAGCCAAAGCCCTTTACGGGAAAGACCCTGTCTATGGGTAGCCTCGTCCATCTCTCCTCTGTTCTGGGGCTACGCTCTCTATAGAGCCTTTTAAGCTCTGCCGTAAGCTCCTCGAGCCCTCTACCTGTATGGGCTGAAACCGCAACTACTGGTGAGCCCTCAAGGGTGGTACCCTCTGCAAGCTGCTGCACGCCCTTTCTGACCTCTTCTATACGGCTCTCCTCCACCGTATCTGCCTTCGTCAGCACAAACACACCCCCTTCGATACCAAGGGTGTTTACTATTTCAAGGTGTTCTATGGTCTGCGGCATTATGCCGTCATCACATGCCACACAGAAGAGCACACAGTCGATACCACCCACACCTGCAAGCATATTGCGTATGAACCTTTCATGGCCCGGTACATCCACGAAGGACAGAAGCTTGCCGTCGTCGAGTTCCATGTGGGCAAACCCGAGGTCTATCGAAAGACCGCGTTTTTTCTCCTCTCTGAGCCTGTCTGTGTCTATCCCTGTAAGTGCCCTTACGAGGGTGGTCTTTCCGTGGTCTATGTGTCCTGCTGTTCCAACAACAAGCCCCATGGCGCCTCCTTGTCTGATACTCAAGACTTCTCAAGTATAATACTTTTTAATCGCTCTGGCAATTTACAGCCCACAGTTTTTCTGATAATATCTTCACTGTATGATGCGGTGGACGGAAAGACCAAAGATAGCCTTCTTCTCCTTCACATCCTGTGAGGGCTGCCAGCTTATGGTCTTAAACTGTGAGGAGGAGCTCAAAGACCTTGCCCTCAGGGTGGATGTGGTAAACTTCAGGGAGGCAATGGACCTTAAAAGAGAAGACTACAAGGTGGCATTCATCGAGGGCAGCATAACAAGAGAAGAAGAGGTGGAGAAGGTAAAGGAGATTCGCCAGCGTGCAGAAGTGGTTATAACCCTTGGGGCATGCTCCACCACAGGGGGAATAAACGCACTCAAGAACCGCTTCTCTGTAGATTATGTTACAGAACTCGTTTACGGCAAGAATCCACCCAACATGGGGCTTGTGGAGAACATACCCGCCATGCCCGTAGACAGGGTGGTAGAGGTTGACTACCACCTGCCCGGATGCCCCATATCGAAAGAAGAGTTCCTCGGGTTCGTGAAGGCACTTACCCTTGGTATACCGCCACGTCTTCCAGAGTATCCCGTATGTAACGAGTGCAAGATGGAAGGCAACATATGTGTGTTCGAGACTGGCAGGACCTGTATGGGTCCTGTAACAAGGGGTGGTTGCAGGGCTGTATGTGTAAGTTTCGGTGCCATATGCTGGGGCTGTAGAGGCACCTTTGAGTATGCAAACATAGATGCCCACAGGGAAACCCTCAAGAACCACGGACTTTCGGAAGAGGAGATAACCGAAAAGTTCGACCTTTACAACAGCTTCTACATACATGGAAAGGGAGGATGCACAAAGACCACCACATAGAGATACACGAGGTTACTCGTGTAGAGGGACACGGCAACATAGTGGTAGATGTAAAGAACGGGGCTGTGAAGGAGGTAAGGCTCGAGATAATCGAGTCTCCCCGTTTCTTCGAAGCCCTCATAAAGGGCAGACACTACAAGGAAGTGCCCCACATAATATCCCGCATATGTGGTATATGCTCTTCAAGCCATACCTGTGCCTCTCTCAAGGCGGTGGAAGATGCCCTTGGCATGAAGCTCTCTAAAAGGGCACGGCTCCTTAGGGAGCTCACACTCTGTGCAGAGACCATACAGAGCCACATATTGCATCTATACTTTCTCGTGCTGCCAGACTTTATGGGCACCCACTCGGTGCTTCCCATCCTGAAGGATAACCCCTCGCTTATGGAACCGGGCCTAAGGCTTAAAAGCCTTGCCAACCAGATATCCACTGTTCTTAACGGCAGGCCCGTGCATCCTATAGCCCTCTTTCCGGGCGGCACACTCCACATGCCAGAGAAAAAGGAACTCTGTAAGCTGAAAGAACACCTT
>DRQE01000097.1 GCA_011371515.1 Deltaproteobacteria bacterium | reverse complement strand
CAGGTTTGAGGCTGTTTTTGTATCTATTGAATATGGTGCACCCCTGAAAGATTTTAAAGGCATGTTAATATTATTGGGTTTGAAAACAGGCAGGTTTAAGTATGGATACATCATATTCACAGATAGTCAGGCGGATGATGGAGTCCACAGGGCTTAAGAATGAGTCTGCCGTGGCGAAGGTGCTGGGAGTAACTCCACAGGCACTCTCTAACTACAAGAAAAGAGGCAAGATGCCTCCCAATCTGGTGCTAAAGTTTGCTTTCATGTACGGGCTTTCGGTGGACTGGCTTCTTACAGGTAAGGGAGGCATGCGTATCGAAGAGAAAGGTGCGGTTGCCACAGCAAGGGAGGAGCCCGCTCCTTATGCTGCTGAGCTCAAGGGTGCAGACATATCCCAGATGACTCCAGATGAGCTAATCTATGTGGGAAAACTTCTAAAAGTATTGCAGAAGGGCTCGCCTTCCATAGTGGGAGCCGTTAAGTTCAGCATAGATGCCTTCCTTAAGGCGGTGGAGACAAAAGAAAAGTCAAAAAGCCAGTAATACATTTGGCGCACTCTATCGTTGACCAGAAAGATATAGTGTGATATTTCCATTTAGATGAGGCGTATAGCACACTACTGGCTGAAAGCCGAAAAGTGGCAGCATACAGAGTATGCAAAGAGTCTCTCCCCTGTAATAAGGTCTCTGATACTCTCTACCAGATCCCTCACATACGAGCTTGAAGCCCTCTACGGTGCAAGCGTGGAGGTGGAACTAAAGCAGGTGGGCTACCGCACCATAGAGCCTGAACTTGCTGAATATATGGGTATACCTGCTGGCTGTAAGGGGTTCGAACGGGAGGTCTGGCTCATAGTGGGTGGAAGAAGGCTCGTCTATGCTGTAAGTATCTTTTCCATCGAGCATACGGAAGAAAGGCTCATATCCATACTGAAAGAGGCACAGAAGCCCATGGGAAGGGTATTCGTGGAGGAGAACATCCCCTTCGAGAAGGAGGCGCTTGAAATAGCCACGGAAATAAAGGATAATAAACAGTTCGAATTTCCTGTGGAAGAGGGTTTGCCTGTTGCAAGGCGATACAGGTTCTCCCGCAAAGACAAAGATGGCAGATGGTTTATAAACGGGGCTGTGGCAGAGGTGTTCAGCCCAGAGCTTCTTCAATTCAAAAAAGAAAGATGAACGGGCTCAACCATACTATTACAGGCTCCAAACTTACAGCCATTGCAGACCTTATAAGGTTGCACAAACAATACGGCACAGTGCTACTGGTGCTTCCAACCCTGTGGTCTCTTTTTATGGCATCAGGGGGAAGGCCAGAGGTACACTATCTTGTGGTATTTATTCTTGGTTCCTTTCTTATGAGAAGTGCGGGCTGTGTCATAAACGACATAGCCGATAGAAGATTCGACAGAGAGGTGGAACGCACCAGAACACGCCCCCTTGCAGATGGAAGGCTCACCGTTGGAGAGGCCGTGGCGGTATTCGTCGTGCTGTCTCTTCTTGCCTTTGCCCTTGTGCTCACCCTGAATGCCTTCACTATAGCCCTTTCTGTGGTTGCCATACTGCTTGCAAGTGTCTATCCGCTGGTAAAGAGGGTGAGTTTCTTTCCGCAGGTATTTCTGGGGATGGCATTTGGCTGGGGTGCGGTGATGGCATGGGCAGCCGTTAAAGGCACCGTGGAGTTGCCGCCCCTTCTTATATTCGGGGCAAACATAATGTGGTCTGTAGCCTATGATACGATGTATGCACTCATGGACATAAAGGACGACATCAGGGTGGGAGTGAAATCCACTGCCATATTCTTTGGTTCCCATGTTTACAGGGCTGTGGCAGCCTCCTATGTGGTGATGTTCTTCTTTCTCTACACCCTTGGATATGTGGCAGAGCTTGGTATGCTCTATTACACTGGAATAACCGTTGCCTTCCTTTTGTCCCTCTTTATAGTGTGGAGGGTCATGAAAAAAGGTGGCTCGCCCGAGGCAGCCTTCAGGGGATTCTTCGATAATGTGTGGGTGGGAGCCCTGATACTTCTCTCCATAGTGGCTGACCTCAATCTATCGTAAAAGGAGAACATACCGTGGCATACAAGGACATGAGAGAGTTTCTTAGGGTTCTTGAAGGCAAGGGGCTTCTGAGAAGGGTGAAGGTGGAGGTAGACCCCGAGCTTGAGATAGCAGAGATTATGGACAGGCTCGTAAGAGGCGGTGGGCCTGCGGTTGTATTCGAAAAGGTAAGGGGCTATCAGATGCCCGTTGTGGCAAACCTCTATGGCACGCGCGAGAGGGTTGCCCTTGGGCTTGGAGTAAAGGAAGAGGAGCTACTTAAGATAGGCGAGCTACTTGCTTTTCTTCAGCGTCCCCGTCCGCCAGAAGGACTCTGGGATGCCATAAAGAAGGTGCCGGTTATAGGCTCGCTACTTTTTTCTACACCACAGATGGTCTGGTCTGCTCCGTGTCAGCAGGTGGTAAAGGAGGGCGATGAGGTTGACCTTTCGGCTCTACCCATAATAAAGTGCTGGCCAGAGGATATAAGCCCCCTTATAACATGGCCACTTGTCGTAACAAAATCTCCAGAGGACAGGTACAATGTTGGTGTCTACAGAATACAGCCCACCGGCAGAAACACCGCCATCGTAAGATGGTTACCCCAGAGGGGTGGGGCAGCCCACTGGAGGCAGTGGATGGACCTTGGCAAACCCATGCCAGTGGCAGTTGCCATAGGGTGTGAGCCAGCACTAACGATAGCAGCAGTGACCCCGCTGCCAGAGGATGTGGATGAGTTCCTCTTTGCAGGTATCCTCAGGAAAAAGTCGGCAGAGCTTACAGAATGCAAGACCATACCCCTTAAGGTGCCTGCCACGGCAGAAATCGTGCTGGAAGGAGAGATATATCCCGGTGAGACCGCTCCAGAAGGTCCCTTTGCAGACCACACAGGTTACTACAATGCGGTGGAAGAGTTTCCTCTAATGCGCATAAAGGCAATAACCCACAGAAGAAAACCCATGTATCTGACCACAATAACCGGCAGACCCCCGAAAGAAGATGCCATAATAGGCACGGTGCTCAATACGATGTATCTGCCCACACTTAAGCTAACATTCCCCGAGGTGGTGGATTTTTCTCTGCCCATGGAAGCCCTCTCTTACAGGATAGCCGTCGTATCCATAAAGAAGGAATACCCCGGACATGCTAAACGGGTGATGATGGGGCTCTGGGGTGTGCTCAAACAGTTTCTCTATGTGAAGTACATAATAGTGGTGGATGACGATATAGATGTGCACAACTGGTCTGATGTGATATGGGCAATATCCACAAGGGTGGACCCAGACAGGGATATGGTGATTGTAAAGGATACCCCTATAGATTATCTGGACTTTGCCTCTCCCGAAGAGGGGCTTGGAAGCAAACTCGGTATAGATGCAACACGCAAAATACCGCCTGAGACCAGAAGGGAATGGGGCGAGACGGTGAGGATGAGCCCAGAGGTGGTAGAGCTTGTCTCAAAAAGATGGAAGGAGTACGGCATTGACTGACAGGACCTTCGATGAGCTGAAAGAAGAGTGGTGGAACCCTGAAGGAAGGCTCAAGGGGCTGCATCTTTTCAACGCAACGAGGGTTGAATACTTTACGGGTGTAGTGGAAAGGGTGCTCGGTGGGGTATCTGGCAAGAAGGTGCTCGATGTGGGCTGTGGTGGTGGGCTTCTTTCAGAGGAGTTTGCAAAAAGGGGCGCTCTGGTTACTGGTATAGACCTGTCGCAGCCTGCCATAGAGGTGGCAAGAGAGCACGCAGCAGGTGGCGGGCTTGATATAGATTACAGGGTTGCAACGGTGGGCGAGCTTAAAGAGGAGTTCAGTGAGGCATTCGACTGTATCCTCTGCTCGGAGGTCATAGAACACGTGGAAAGACCAGAGGAGTTTCTTAAGGACTGTTCAGCCCTGCTTAAAGAAGGGGGGCTTTTTCTTTTCAGCACCATAAACAGAACTCCGAAGGCATTTCTTCTTGCCATAGTGGTTGCAGAAAGGGTGCTCGGGCTCATCCCTCGGGGTGCACACCGCTACAGGGACTTTTTGAAGCCCTCCGAGCTCTGGGAGATGTTAAAAGGATGTGGTATCCATGTGGAGCAGATTAAGGGCATAAGTTTCAGCCTTCTTGAGGGCGGGTTTACCATATCAGATGACCCATCGGTGAACTACATCGGCTATGGAATAAAAGGTCATGTATAGGGACCACTCTTTTCCACTATGAGGAAGACCCTCAGTATGTTCATAAGTTTCTTCTTGCCTTCCTGAGAGAGGGTTCTGAACCCCTTGAAGAGTTCCACAATGTCGGCTTCCACCTCCTCACCTGCTGTAAGCTCCTTTTTCTCAACTATCATCTCACCCTTTCCCGTGAGTATCCAGTCCCTCGAGGTGTTGAACACATACTCCATTGCAAGAAGCAGGGGACCCTGCGGCACCCTTTTACCATTTTCAATCTCTGAGAGCTGGTATCTCGAGATAAGAAGTCTTTTTGCCATCTCTGCTTGGGTGAGCATATACTTCTGCCTGAGTGCACGCACCCTTTTGCCTATCTTTTTTGGATCGAGAGAAGTCTTCTTATGAGATTCTCTTAAATCGGCTTCTTTCACTGCAAATGGTATGTTTTATAGTATGTTTCGTTTTTAACTTAAAATAATGTTAATACAATATAACACAAGATTGAAGCAAATGCAAGCATATCCCGCTGTGCTCACTTTTTATTAACACGCTTAAGTCGTCGGTGTAGTTTTAGTGAACTTTGTGGGTCAGCCTGTACTTTTCGGCTTTCTGGATTTCCTCTGCGATGAGGGAGGCTATCTTTCTGGGCTCTTCTGCGTCCCTTATGGGTCTGCCCACCACTATGTAGTCAGCCCCGTTAACTATGGCATCGAAGGGTGTTACGATGCGTTTCTGGTCATCCTGCGGGATGGTTTTATCGAGAAGCCTTATTCCGGGTGTTACGGCAAGAAAGTCTTCACCAAGTTTTTCCTTAACCTTTGATACCTCAAGTCCTGAGCATACTATTCCGTCAAGCCCTGCTCTTTTGGCAAGCTCTGCCCTTTTCAGCACCAGCTTTTCTGGTTCAGCAAGCTCTATATCTATGCCTATCTCCTTGAGGTCATCCTTTGACATGCTTGTGAGCACCGTTACTCCAAGCACCTTTATATTGCCTTTTGCCTCTGCCACTGCCATAAGTCCACGGCTTCCCTCGCTGCAGTGGACTGTGAGGAAGTCCACCCCGAGTGTGGAGCAAACCCTTATTGCCCTTTTTACGGTCTCGGGGATGTCGTGGAACTTTATATCGAGAAATATCTTCTGAGAAGGTGCCTCCTCCTGTATCCTCTTTACTATTTCAGGCCCACAGGCTGTAAATAGCTCAAGGCCCACCTTGAAAACCCCTACCGCATCCTTGAGTAGTCTCACATATTTTATCGCCTGTTCAGGGTCTGCAAGGTCGAGGGGGAATATTATCCGTTCGAAGGGTCGAAGTTTTTTGGGGCTCAGCCTTTCTTCTTCCATAGCTCGATGAAGTCCTTTCTTTTAAATATGGCATCGAAGGGGCAGTGTTTTTCTATGTTCTCTCTGCCGCCTTCTTCTCTGTCCACCAGTGCAAGGGCGCCTACAACATTCAGCCCTTCCTCTCTTGCCCGCTCTATTGCCTTTATGGTCGATGCTCCGGTGGTTACCACATCGTCAACCACCACCACAGGAGCACCTTCTGGAAGGGCACTCTCCACACTCCTTTTCGTGCCGTGTTTTTTGGGCTCCTTCCTTACTATGAAGACCCCAAGGGGTTTCCCTTCCATGGTGCTCACCAGAGAGGTTGCATAGGCTATTGGGTCTGCCCCCATGGTGAGCCCGCCTATACCCTCTATGGGCTCATCCTT
>DRQE01000096.1 GCA_011371515.1 Deltaproteobacteria bacterium | reverse complement strand
TTTCTGCCTTGGTCTTACAGTCAACACACACCCTTGTGAATGGCAGTGCCCTCAGGCGTGCCTCGCCTATTGGCTCGCCACATTCCTCACATATGCCGTAGTCTTTATCCTGAAGGCGCTCAAGTGCCATGTCTATCTCGTGGAGCTTCTCCCTCTCCCTGTCACCGAGCATAAGGGTGAGCTCTCTTTCCCTCTCAGAACTTGCTATGTCGTATATGTCACCTATCTCAAACTTTGATGCGTCACTCTCGGTTCTGACCTTCTGGGATACCTCATTAAGAAGCTTTTTCTTCTCTTCAAGAAGCCTTTCGAGCATCTCCTTTTTGAAAGACTTCTTCTTGGGCTTCTTCGCAGCCCCGCTCTTTGCTGTGGTCTTCTTTCCCTTTGCAGTCTTCTTAACAGCCATAACACAAACCCCTTCATGTAATTGTAGAATGATAAAATATACACTATATGAAAATATTGTCAACATTTTTATCTGGGCAGTTGCCCGCGGGGACAGTTTTGTGCTACCCTTGATTATTATGGAATGTTTTAAGCTCCATGGCGTAAAATACGAGTGGCTCGGTCAATCCACCATGCGGATAACCACAGAAGAGGGGCTCGTCCTCTATACAGACCCCGTGATGTTCGACAACGACCCTCCACCAGCAGACCTGATACTGATAAGCCACCACCATGTGGACCACTGCCTGCCTGAAGGTGTTGAGAAGATAAGGACCGAGAGAACGCGGGTTGTGGCGTTCAGGGAGAGTTATCTCAACTACTGTGTTATGGACATAAAGAAGGTGCGCACAGTCCGCATAGGTGAGACCGTTGAGAACAAAGGTGTAAGGATAACAGGACTTCCTGCCTATACAGAGCGGGGCTTCCACATAAAGGGCGAGGGCTGTGGCTTCCTCATAGAGCTTTCGGGCCAGAGAATATACTTTTCAGGCGATACAGGTGCCACAGAGGAGATGGAAAGGCTCGAAAATATAGATGTTGCCATAGTCTCTGTGTGCGACAACATAGACACCATAAAGCCCACAGATATTGCAGAGGCTGTAAAGAGGATGGCACCCCGCGCCTTTATTCCTGTACACTACACTCCACCCGATGCAAAAGAGCCCACCCCAAGGGAAGAGATGTTTGCCACAAAGGACCCGAGGTTTTTCACCTGCCGATACGACCCGCAGGAGCTTCTACCCCTTTTCAGTGGCTCTGACACAGAAGTCGTAATCCTTAAAATGCTCGGCTCTTATCCTGACTGACCTGCCCCGTCAACCACTGTGGCATAGAGGTCGTAGTCATCGGTATGGGTTACGAGTACAAGGGGCATATCGCCTGCCTTTAAAGGTGTGTCTGAAGATACAAGTGTTATGCCATCCACCTCGGGCGCCTGTCCGCTATAGCGTGAGATGTAGAGCCCATCCTCTTCGATACCATCCACAAGCACCCTCATGGTTTTGCCTTTGAGAAGAAGGTTTTTCCTGAAAGAGACCTCCCGTTGAGCCTCCATTATACGCTGTGCCCTCTCTTCTTTGAGCTCTTCTGGAATCTGCCCCTCCATGGAGAAGGCAGGGGTATCTTCCTCCCTCGAATAGGTGAATACACCGAGGCGCTCAAACTCCGCCTCCTTCACAAAGGAGAGTAGCTCTCTGAACTCCTCCTCACTCTCTGTTGGAAAGCCCACGATAAGGGTAGTGCGAAGCACCACATCGGGTATCCTTCTTCTTATCCTCTCTACAAGAGAGACCACATCGTCTTTTGTATAGTGGCGGTTCATAAGCCTTAAGATGCGCTCGTTTATGTGCTGTATGGGCAGGTCTATGTAAGGGCATATCTTCGGCTCTTCTGCAATGAGTGCCATAAGCTCATCGGAGATTCTACCGGGATATAGATATAGAAGCCTTATCCACTCAATCCCCTCAACCCTTACAAGCTCTTTAAGAAGGGGCTCAAGGCTGTAGCCCCTGTCGGCACCATAGGATGTGGTGTCCTGCGCAACGAGGTTTATCTCTTTCACTCCCTGTTCTGAAAGAAGCCGTGCCTCTTCTATTATAGATTCTGGTGGGCGGCTTCTTAAGTCTCCCCTTATATCTGGTATCACACAGTAGGAGCACCTGTTCACACAGCCCTCGGCTATCTTCACATAGGCATGGCTCCGCGGGGTGGAAAGGATTCGAGGGCTCCTATAGTCGTAGATATACTCTGGTGTGGAGACAAAACTTCTTCGGGAGTTCTCCTGTATTATCTCTGCTATCCTGTGAAAGGAGCCTGTTCCAACGAATATGTCCACCTCGGGCAGTTCCCGTTCCATCTCCTTTGAGTAGCGCTGGCTCATACAGCCTGCCACAACGAGGCTCTTACAGCGCCCCTGTTTTTTGTATTCTGCAAGCTCAAGGATCGTCTCTATGGACTCTTCCTTTGCATCGACTATGAACCCACAGGTGTTCACTATGAGCACATCTGCCTCTTCTTTCCTGCTGGTTATCCTGTAGCCTGCCTCTTTAAGGGAGCCGAGCATGACCTCGGAGTCCACCAGATTCCGTGCACACCCGAGGGTTACAACGCACACACTTACGGGTGAGCCACCCTTGAGGTGGCTTTCAGGGTGTGTGTCTGTGGAAGATGCTTTTGACAATACCTTTCTTTTCATCCCGAAAGCACCTGCATCTTTTCAAGCTCTCTTATTCTGTCTCTCAGTTCTGCTGCCCGTTCGAACTCAAGCCTTCTTGCAGCCTCGTGCATCTTCTGACGAAGCTCCTTTATCTTTGCCGGTATATCCTGTGGTGCCACATACTCGGCTGGCTCCTCACGGGCAACCTCAACGGTGTAGTAGTCTGCCTCGTAGATACTCTCCATTATATCCTTAATCTTGCTCTTTATGGTTGTTGGCGTTATGCCGTGTTTGCGGTTGTATTCCATCTGTAGTTTTCTTCTTCTCTCGGTCTCCTCTATGGCTCGCTTCATGGAGCCCGTTATGGTATCTGCGTAGAGGATAACCTTTCCGTTAACATTCCTTGCTGCCCTCCCGAATGTCTGTATGAGCGAGCGCTCTGATCTTAAGAAGCCCTCCTTGTCTGCATCGAGTATGGCAACAAGGGAGACCTCTGGAAGGTCGAGCCCCTCCCTTAAGAGGTTTATCCCCACGAGCACATCGAACTTGCCAAGCCTTAAATCTCTTAGTATCTCCACCCTCTCAAGGGTATCTATGTCCGAGTGAAGGTATCGAACCCTTATGCCCATGTCCTGATAGTACTGGGTGAGGTCTTCTGCCATCCGTTTTGTAAGGGTTGTAACGAGCACGCGCTCGCCCCTTTTGACGCGCTTTTTTATCTCACCCAGAAGGTCGTCAACCTGTGTGGCAGCAGGCCTTACCTCAACCTCTGGATCCACGAGCCCTGTGGGCCTTATTATCTGCTCTACCACCCTGCCCCGTGCCTTCCGCAGCTCATACTCACCGGGGGTGGCAGACACATAGATGACCTGATTCACCCTCTGCTCAAACTCCTCGAACTTAAGGGGTCTGTTGTCCAGTGCACTGGGAAGCCTGAACCCATAGTCAACAAGGGTCTGCTTTCGTGAGCGGTCTCCCTCGTACATACCACCAAGCTGTGGTATGGTTATGTGGCTTTCGTCTACAAAGAGAAGATAGTCCTCTGGGAAGTAGTCGAGAAGAGTGTATGGTGGCTCACCCTGTAGCCTGCCAGAAAGGTGCCTTGAGTAGTTCTCTATACCGGGGCAATAGCCCATCTCCTCGAGTAGCTCCAAGTCGTAGAGGGTTCTTTCCTCAAGCCTTTTTGCCTCCAGCTCCTTGCCCTCTTCCCTGAGTTCACGAAGCCTTTCTCTTAGCTCCTCCCTTATGGACTCGATGGCCCTTTTAAGGTTATCCCTTGTGGTTACAAAGTGTGTTGCAGGGTGTATCAACGCCTTTGTAAGCCTTCTACGGACTCTGCCCCTTAAGGGGTCTATCTCGGAAAGCTCCTCTATGGTATCACCAAAGAACTCTATCCTTATGGCTGTATCACCCTCGTGTGAGGGGAAGACCTCCACCGTATCGCCCCTTACCCTGAAAGTACCTCTCCAGAAGTCTGCCTCCACCCTCTGGTACTGCATCTCCACGAGCCTTTTGAGTATGGCATCCCGTGGGGTCTCCATACCCTTTTCAACATACAGGTGTATGGTGGCGTAGTCATCGGGCGAGCCTATTCCGTATATGCAGGAGACCGTTGCCACAACTATGCAATCCCTTCTTGTAAGTATGGAGTGTGTTGCCGAATGGCGGAGTTTATCTATCTCGTCGTTTATTGAGGCGTCTTTTTCTATGTATGTATCTGTCTGGGGCACATAAGCCTCTGGCTGGTAGTAGTCGTAGTAGGAGACGAAGTACTCCACCGCATTTTCTGGAAAGAGTTCCCTGAACTCTGTGAACAGCTGTGCTGCAAGGGTCTTGTTCGGGGCTATGATGAGGGCAGGACGCCCCACCTCCTCTATGACCTTTGCCATGGTGAAGGTCTTGCCACTGCCAGTAACCCCGAGGAGCACCTGATGTTTGAGCCCTCTCTTTATGCCCTCCACAAGCTCCCTTATTGCACGGGGCTGGTCTCCCTGTGGGGTGAACTGGGTTACCATTTTAAATATTTTGTTGCTCATAAGAAATAAATTATACCATACACGAAAGAAAAAGAAAAAAACACCCTTTAAACAAAAAACCAATCCCGCACATTGCCATATATCACCCGTTGTGAGTTTTACTTTACTTCTTTTTTTCATGGTGATAGAATACTTTGGTTTCACATAATACAGAGTATTTTATTGAAATATAAGGCATTTTAGGACACACATGTCTTATTACCCGCATCTGGACCAAGATGGACAGCTTGGAGGGAAAATACCAGCATTATTTAAATAAGGGACTTCTCGAGGAATACATAGCGGAACTCTCCTTTGACGGCATCATCTGGTGGTTCAACATGGACATTATGAGGATATTATGCCATCTCGCCCCTGTTGAGCACATAATAGAGGAGGAAGGGCAAACACTGCCTGCAAGGCTTATCTTCCTGAAAGAAGCCACGGTGCCTGCCATATCTACAGATAAGATGGAGAGCCTGTACAGGAAGTTCATGGACGATGGAGACCTTGAGGCTGTGGCTGCTGTCTGTGGTGCAGGGATTGCATCTTTGTGGGACCATGGAAGGGATTTTCGAAGCTACGGGCACTGGTTCGATAGGATAGAAGAACTCCTCTGCCAGAAAGAAAGGCTTACCCCATTGTGCGTGGCATCTCTTCTTGCCTTCAAAGCACTGTTTGAGCTCGATACCAACATAGCCGCTGCGTACGAGACCTGTCGCAAGCTGCGCATATATGCGGAGAAGGCTGGCTCGACCTCTCTTTCGGTCTACTCGGCCTCCTTTGCCATCTATCCCCTCATGTGGATGGGCAGGCTCTCAGAGGCAGAGCCCCTCATCAAGGATACCGAGGTCATCTATAATCTACCCGAGGTAAACCCAGTGGCAAGGGCGTACTTCGAGGTGGCAGAAGCACTCTACTACCTCGTAACAGAGGAGCCAGACAGGGCAGAGGCTATACTCGGTGCAACCATCAGTATGGCAAAGTTCGATAAGCAGCCAATGACCACCTACTTTCTTGCCTACAGCCACCTCTTGCTTGCCCTAGCATGGAAGGGCGATAGAGATGCGGTAGAGCAGATAGCCCACAGGCTTCGTAGTCTTGTGGTGCCAGCGAAGAAATACTTTCATCAAGCCTACCTCTGCTATAGTCTTGGTATTGCCTGTCTGGTCACGGGCGAGCCCCACAGGGCACTTATATACAGCAGAGAGGCACTCGAACGGGCTGAACTCAGCGGCAGTAACATGGCATCACTCATGGCAGCCCTTCTAAAGGGCCAAGCCCTTGCAGACACAGGGCGATATGAGGAGGCAGCAGTGTGGCTGAAAAGCTGGACCAAGAGATGGCTCAACAGCGGGTTCCGCCTCTTTGCCTTCACTGCCTGCGTGGAACTCTCGAGAATATACTACATGCAGGGCATGGTGGATAAGGCACGGAAGGCACTCGAAGAGGCACACACCCTTATTTCCAAGGAGGAAAAACCCATATTACTCCACAGGACATCAGACTTCTTCGATAAAACGGTCTTCCCCCTGTTTCCATCAGAGTGCCATGTGGAGCTTATCGCAGAGCCACAGACAAAACCCATACGCATATACACATTTGGAGACCTGCGCATAGAGACCGGCAACAGGACCATCTACGACCGCAAGTGGAGGAGCAAGCTGACCAACCTTCTGCTCAAGGCATTGATAGTGTTCGGTGGCTCAAAGGTTCCCTACGAGGTGCTCATAGATATCCTGTGGCCGGATACGGACGGCGATATGGCTGAGAACAACCTTAAGGTAACCATCTCGCGACTTCGCAAGCTTCTGAGCCCTTCCGACACAAAGCCCATACAGTGGATTCTGGTAAACAAAAAGAAGATTTCCCTTGCACGCCCACTCTGCTGGATAGACTCTATAGCATTCAGGGAAGTTATAGAGAAAACACTGAAAGGGAAAGCACCGGACACGGAACTTCTGAAAAAGACCATAGAACTGTATAAAGACGACTTCATAGCAAACGACAATACCGCCACATGGATCGTAAAGCATAGAGAACTTCTCAGGGAGTACTACACCAGAGGGGTTCTGCACCTTGGGGCTTGCTACAGGAAAGAAGGAAAGGGAGAACATGCCATACCATACCTCGACCAAGCGATAAGAAAAGACCCCCTGAACGAAGAACTCTATGCGATGCTGATGGAGATATACCTCGATGCAGGCTATCCCTCGAAAGCCATCAGGATATACAGAGAAGCCGAAGAACGCCTTCAGGATGAACTGGGCATAGAACCGGGTTTCCGCCTCAGAAGACTCGCCATAAAGGGAGGCCTGAACAGAGCAAAGTAGCCACCGCAACTCTTGGACCACCAATATCCCCAACCTGTAACCTTTTTGTAACCATCTCCGTGGTAAAAGAGCAATGTGTAAAGGGGTCAACGAACAACCTTGCTAAAAGGAGGTGAAGTGTAAGGAGACAGGCTATGCTGAGGTGAGGTGGTATAGCGATTACTATGTCAACATCTTAACAAGAAAAACAGTTGTAAGGAGGTCAGGGTATGAAGAAAAGCATCTTGTTTTCAGCGGTAGTATTGATGGCTCTCGTGGTTCTTTCAGCAAGGCCATCCGGTGCAACAAGTGTGGACTTGGAGCTTCTCTATCTCGAGCCCACTAACATGGATACATCGTACGCAACATATGACTACTTTCCCGCAGGAACAAACCCGACGGTCAACCTGAAGCTCGAGACGGTAGACCATCCATATGCTCCTGCGTACAGACTCGGTGTGGAGCATCAGGGCTGGCACCTTTCTTATCTATCCTTCTCAGACAGCGAGAAGGACAGCATCACAAGCAACTCTTCATCGGACGACATATTCATAAGCACATCCCATCCGGACCGCAGTTGGGAGTCCTGCGACCTCTGTACGATAAGTGCAGACTCTGAGATAAATTTCCGCACACTCTCATTCTACAGGGATGTACCCCTCTCACAGAGCGGCTCATTCACCGCAAACTACAGGGTCGGTCTCAGATATATAAGCCTTGAGCGTAACCTCGATGTACTCATGGATATAACAAGCCCAACATCAAACGACTATAAAGACACCTATAACATGGACACATCTGCATTCGGTTTTACAGGTGGAGTGAACGGTAACTGGGCGTTGAGCAATGCCCTGAACCTTGGCTTCGACATAGGGCTTTCGCTTCTCTACGGCTCAACAGACGGAAAGTACAAGTTCACCACCATAAGACCAAGTGGAACCTGTATAAACGACAGGGACTGCTATGTAATCAAGTGGGGCAAGGATACCATCACCCCCATGCTCGACATGGCTCTGAGGCTCTCCTACAGCGTTATGGA
>DRQE01000095.1 GCA_011371515.1 Deltaproteobacteria bacterium | reverse complement strand
AAGCCTGCCTCTCTGAGTGCATCCACCATCAGGCGAAGTCTTCTGCGGTACTTTGCCTTTATCTTCTCTGTAAGCTCGGGATGTTTGAGTGCATATATGCCTGCCTTCTGTATGGCAATGAACTGGCCTGAGTCAAAGTTGTCCTTCACATAGGCAAATGCCTTTATCACCCTTGGCGAGCCCACAAGGAAGGCAAGCCTCCAGCCCGTCATGTTGTATGCCTTTGAGAAGGAGTGTATCTCCACACCCACATCCTTGGCACCCTCTATGGAAAGGAAGCTCAGTGGTTTCTCATCATAGGATAGTGCCGAATAGGCTGCATCGTGGACGACCACTATGTTGTATTTTTTGGCAAGCCTTACCACCTCTTCGAAAAACTCCCTTGTGGCACCTGCGCCTGTGGGATTGTTAGGATAGTTAAGATAAAGGAGCTTTGCCCTCTTAAGTGTCTCTTCATCGAGTCTTGAAAAATCGGGCAGGAATTTGTTCTCTTCAAGAAGGGGCAGTTTGACCACCTCTCCGCCGTACCATTCGGTGTGTGTTGCCATCACGGGGTAGCCCGGTATGGTCATAAGTGTAATGTCGCCACTGTTTATGAATGCCGCAGGCATCATGGCAAGGGCACACTTCGAGCCTATGGAGTGGATTACCTCTGTATGGGGGTCGATACCAGCCACCCCGTAGACCCTTTCCATGTATTCTGCAGCTGCCACCTTGAGCTCTTCTATACCATTGTCTGCATAGCCACGGTTTTCTGGCTTTCCGCACTCAACCTTGAGTGCCTCTATTACCATCTGTGGGGCAACCTCGTCAGGCTCACCAACGCCGAAGTCGAGTAGTTCCATATCAGGATGTCTCTCTTTAGCCTCCCTCTTTGCCCGTTTTATCTTCTCGAACTTGTATATCTTCTCTTCGAGTCCGAAACGCTTGCCGCCTATCCTTTCAGAGAAGAGTTTCTGGATTGCCTCGTCACTCATGGTTCTTTCATACCTCCTTTAGGCTATAACTGTATTTACAAGTGTTCCTATACCCTCTATCTTAACCTCTATGGTATCACCGGACTTTATCTTTCCAACCCCTGATGGGGTGCCCGTTGCTATAACATCACCGGGCAGAAGTGTCATAACCTGTGATACGAAGCTCACCAGCCTTCTTACAGAAAATATCATATCCGCTGTGGATGTATGCTGGCGCCTTTCACCGTTTAGATAGGTCTCGATTGTAACATCATCTGGGTCTATATCTGTCTCTATCCATGGACCCATAGGAGCAAAGGTGTCGAACCCCTTTGCCCTTGTGTACTGAATGTCTTTTTTCTGCAGATCCCTTGCAGTAACATCGTTGAAACATGTATAGCCCAGTATGTACTTGTCTACCTCCTCCTCTGTTACATCCTTTGCCCTTCTTCCAATCACCACTGCAAGCTCCCCTTCGTAGTCCACCCTTCTCGACATGTGTGTGGGGTAGACGATTGCCTCACCCTGCCCTATTACAGCCGTTGGTGGCTTCATGAAAAGCATGGGCTCTTCGGGCAGTTCCTTGTTGAACTCTGCTGCATGTGCCTTGTAGTTGAGCCCTATGGCTATTATCTTTGAGGGATTGACAGGCGGAAGTATGTCAAGCCCTTCAAGGGAGAACTCCTCTGTGCCCCTTTCCACATCTATAGAGTCTTTAAAGAATGGGGTTGCAAGAAGGTCTTCTTTAAGGGCAAAGACCCTCTCTCCCTCTACTATGCCTGTAAACTCTCTACCATCTTTTCTGAACCTACCTATTCTCATCTCTTTTCACCATAGAGTGTAGTTTAAGCCTAAGGGCATTCAGCTTTATGAACCCTTCGGCATCCTTCTGGTCATAGACGGTGTCTTCCTCAAAGGTTGCATAATCTGGGTGATAGAGGGATACAGGAGACTTTCTTCCTGCAACTATTATGTTGCCCTTGTATAGTTTGAGCCTCACCTCTCCCGTAACCCCTTTGAGGGCTTCGTCTACAAGGCGCTGTAGAGCCTCCCTTTCGGGTGAGAACCAGTAGCCATAGTAGACGAGCTCAGAATAACGGGTTATAAGGCTATCCCTTAAGTGCATCAGTTCTCTATCCATGGTTATTGCCTCGAGCGCCCTTCTTGCTGCATGGAGCACCGTGCCTCCGGGGGTCTCATAGACCCCACGGGACTTCATACCCACGAACCTGTTCTCCACACAATCTACCCAGCCTATGCCGTTTCTTCCTGCCACACGGTTGAGCCTTGCAAGAAGCTCTGCAGGTGAGAGCCTCTTGCCGTTGAGGCTTACAGGGTTTCCATCCTCAAAGCCTATTCTTATGTATGTTGCCCTATCGGGTGCCTCTTCAGGTGGTACTGTTAGCACATGGGTCTCCCGTGGTGCCTCTTTTTCGACCTTCTCGAGTATGCCCCCCTCGAAACTTATGTGAAAGAGGTTACGGTCTGTGCTGAAGGGCTGACTTTTGGTTCTGCCAAGGGGTATGCCGTGGCGTTTGGCGTACTCGATAAGCTCCTTTCTACCTTTGAATGTCCACTCACGCCATGGGGCTATAACCTTTATGTGTGGGTCTATGGAGTAATAGGTAAGCTCGAACCTTATCTGGTCGTTGCCCTTTCCAGTGGCACCATGCGCCACTGCATCTGCACCGTATCTTTTGGCAACCTCCATCTGCGCCTTTGCTATAAGGGGGCGTGCTATGGAGGTGCCAAGAAGATAGACCCCTTCGTACACAGCACTCGCCCTCAGCATGGGAAAGACAAAATCCCTTACGAACTCCTCTTTGAGGTCTTCTATTACTATGTCCTCTGCCCCACTCTTGAGGGCACGCTCTCTTAAGCCCCGTAGCTCCACACCCTGACCGATGTCTGCAACGAAGGCTACGACCTTACATCCGTAGGTCTCCTTGAGCCAGCTAATTATGACCGATGTATCGAGCCCGCCAGAGTAGGCAAGCACCACCTTCTCTACCTTCTGCCTTTTCATCTCTGTTTACCCTCCCCTGTAAGAAGCCTTTCGAGTATTGCCTTCTGCATGTGTAGCCTGTTTTCTGCCTCATCCCAGACCACACTATTTGAACCCTCTATGACACTATCTGTAATCTCCTCACCACGATGGGCTGGAAGACAGTGCATAACGATACAGTCTGGGTTTGCAAGCTCAAGCAGTGTGTCGTTTATCTGGTAGCCCTTGAACGCCTTCTCTCTCTTCTCTTTCTCCTCTTCATCGCCCATGCTGGTCCACACATCGGTGTTTACCACATCTGCGCCTTTTATAGCCTCCTCTGGGGTTTCTGCAAACTCTATCTCTGCCCCTTCTTTTCTGGCAACCTCTACAAGCCCTTCATCGGGCATGAATCCGTCAGGGCAGGAAAGGGTAAGCCTGAGCCCTAAAAGCCCTGCAATCTCTATCCAAGAGTTTGCCATGTTGTTGCCATCGCCTATCCAGACAATCTTTAGATTTTCGTAAGTGCCTTTTTTTTCAACCACTGTCATAATATCTGCCAGCACCTGACAGGGGTGATGGGTCTTCGTAAGCCCGTTTATAACTGGCACTGTTGAGTGGCGTGCAAACTCCTCAATTCTTTCGTGCTCGTGGGTTCTTATGACAACACTGTCCACATATCTTGAGACAACCCGTGCGGTGTCTTTTATAGGCTCACCTCTGCCAAGTTGTGTATCCTGCGAGGTTACGAATATGGTGGAGCCACCGAGCTGTGTCATTGCCACCTCAAAGGATATGCGCGTGCGGGTAGAGGGCTTTTCAAAAAGAAGTAGCAGGGTTTTACCCACAAGGGGTCTGTAGGGTATACCCCTTTTGTGCCTTCTTTTAAGCTCTATGGCTCTGTCTATAAGCTCTGCTACAGCCTCTTTTCCAAGGTCATGTAATGTTAAAAGATGCATCCTCAGTTACCTTCTTTCCTTAAAATTCTGGAAAGATAGATTTTATAACATACCAAGCATTATTTTCAAGGATAATGAGTTTAACTAAATATAAAGAAAATAACCTCTTAAACTCTTGACAAGTAATACCTTAATTGATTATATTACTTTTGCTTTAAATTTAAACTAAACCTTGAGGAGCAAGAACTATGACTACCACTCCAAGGGACTACAGAACACTCATAAATCTCCTCCGTAAATGCCCTACGGGCATCCAAAAATGTTTTGAATGTTTACCAAAACTGTTAAGTGATGGTTTTCCTCTTAAAGTTAGCCTAAGCTACCTTTTCGCAGAAGTTGAACGTGCCCATCATAGAGCATTATACTGTGGAATTTT
>DRQE01000094.1 GCA_011371515.1 Deltaproteobacteria bacterium | reverse complement strand
GTATCTCTATGGCTTCAACAGGGCAGTAGTGGTAACACCTCAAACACTTGACACACTTTACCGTATCTATGAGCACCCTGTCTCCACCCCAAGAATACACCCCCCAGCCGCAGTTCTGGATGCAGCGTTTGCATCTTATGCACTTATCGGTGTCTATGGTTGCCAGAAACTCTGGTGGTGCAAGACTTTTGAACATCTCTGAAATCCCTCCTTTATGCTTAAAGGGAGAGCGAATAAAAAGAATCCGCCTCTACCAAAAAATGAAGAACTAAACCTGTTCTCAGAAGAATTGGCCCTTAAGCCCCTTTTTATTGTGGCTCCAGCTCCACTATAACAGGCTCTCCAGCCCTTGGTGTCCACACCTTATCGGGTGAGCTGCATATCTCCCTTATTGCAGACTCCTCGCTTGCCATGTAGACCATGTCGTCCTTTGTGGCGGCAACAAGGGGACGAAGCTTTATCCTGTCGTTTATACCCACAAGCCCGCCTGAATGACCAAAGAGTATGGAAAATGGTCCGTTGAGCATGGCACTTCCGTAGACAAGCCTCAGGGCTGTAAGAACCTCCTTCTGGTCATCCTCGAGCAGGTCTATATCCTTCCAGAAGGGGGCTGCAAGTGCCGTACAGGTGGTCTTTATGTCAAGCCCATGCCTTCTTATGAGAAGGTCAAGAAGGTATGCTGCAACCTCTGTGTCCGTAAGAAGGGTGAGCTTGTAGCCGAACATCTCCAGATACCGCTTGTTTATACCGTAGGAGGATATCTCTCCGTTGTGCACTATGGACCAGTCGAGCAGTGTGAACGGATGTGCTCCACCCCACCAGCCCGGTGTGTTGGTGGGAAAACGGGTGTGTCCTGTCCATATGTAGCCTTCGTACTCTTCTATGCGGTAGAAGTCTGCAATATCCCGTGGTTCACCCACACCCTTGAAGGCACCCATGTTCTTACCAGAGCTGAACACATAGGCACCCTCTATCTCGGAGTTTATCTTCATCACCGTTCTTACGACAAAGTCGTCCTCGCTTAAGTCTCCGTAGAGTCGCTCCTTTTTGGGCTTTACAAAATAGCGCATAAGGTTGGGTGCTATGACTATGTTCTTTACCGGAGCTGTGGGTATCTCCTCCATCTTCTCAACTATGTAGTTCTCTTTTATGTATTCCTCTGTCTCACGCCTGCTGATGGGCTCATCGTACATCACATGGAAGGCGTAGAACTCTGCAAAATCAGGATATATGCCGTATGCGGCAAACCCTGCACCAAGCCCGTTGCCCCTGTCCTTCATGAGACAGAGGGATTTTTTGATTTCTGCCCCGCTTATCCTCTGCCTCTTCTTACTTATAATGCCGGTAAGTCCGCATCCTGATATGTCTTTTGTAAAGTTGTAGCTCATAATTCTGCCTCACCTCTGTTTTTCTCCTGTGCCTTACGCTCTTTGTATATGGCAAGAAGTTTTAAGAACTCCTCTTTACCTGACTTTTTTGGCTCTGGCAGCCCGAGTCTTTTACGCTGCCCCATGGCTGGCTCACCCAGACGGCCTGTCTTTACGAACATATCCCAGCCTCTTTTGACCTGTGCGGGGTGAATACCCTTCTTGGTTGCAAGAAGCCTCATGGCTGTCATGGCGTTCTCAAACCCGTAGTGCTGGTAGCAGAGCTCCAAGCACTGGTGACACTCGAGACACTGCCATATGTGTTCCGAGTGGAGCCACTTCTCGAAATCCCCCTTGAGTATGTCCTTTATGACAGCCCTTGGATCATACCCCTCTATGTACAGGCACGATGGGCACACATTGTAACATGCGCCACAGTCGGCACACTTTCTCAAAAGGTTAAAATCAAGGTGTTCTTCTATCATCAGATAAACGCCCCTTCCTCTTTAAACTCTTCGGCAATCTTCTTTTCCGTATCCCTTGCAGCCCAGAGCCTCTCCCACTTTTCGAGAAAACCGTCCACACTTATCCTGTGCTGGTTCAGCCCCAGCTCCTCGGGGCTGTAGCCCATGGCAAGCCCCAGCAGGTCTGTAAAGTAGAGAACAGGTATACCGTAGGACTCACCCTCTTTTTCCATGAGGAACTGGTTGTTGTCAAACTGCAGGAAACAGGAGGGACAGCAAAGAACCATCGCATCCACCCCTATGGACTTAAGCTCCTTGAGTTTCACCCGTGCCATCTGCAATGCTGTGGGATGCTGGTCCACCCTGTCGAGCCCCTGCCCGCAGCAGGTAAGCTTTGTCATGTAGTTCACACTCTCTCCACCGAGCCAGCTTATAAGGGTGTCGAACTTTTTCGGCTCAAGGGGATCGTCGTTTTTAAGCGCATGGTATGGCCTCATCATGTGGCAGCCATAGTGGACTGCAAAGCGCATGCCCCTGAAGTCCTTCTTTATTGCACTCTTTATCCTGAATGCCCCCACCTTATCGTGGAAAAAGGGCACCAGATGATTCAATCCTGCCCTGCCTGTAAACTTGCGGCCCACCTCCTTGAGCATGGAGTTTACCTCTTCTTTCTTACGGTGGTCCACATGGAGCTCACCCTTTATGGTTGCGAGGTTGGATATGCACCCCGTACAGGGGCTTACAAGGTCAAGCCCCTGCTCGTCCACTATTGCAATGTTGCGTGCGCCTGTAAGAACCCAGAGCCCGTGGTCTATGTTGTTTATGAGGGACTTTTCCGGACAACAGGTGAACCCCTCACAATCGCGCCATGGCAAGCCCATGCCATTGAGTACGGTTCTTACAGATTTTTCGATAAAAGGAAACCTTGCGGGTATTGTACAACCCCAGAATACTGCAAATTCCTTCATATACTGCTTCCTCGTCTTATTATTAAACAAATGCAGGGCACGGCTCCCCCCACCCTCTGGCAGAGGGAACCGCAGTGCGACTATAATCTTATTGGTTTAGGCAGGCACGCATGCGTCCACAGGACACACCTCTGCGCACTTTGGCGTATCGTAATACCCCTTGCACTCGATACACTTGTCTGGATCAATTATATAGATCGGATCCCCCTCTGTTATAGCATCTACAGGACACTCGGGCTCACACACCCCGCATGCCACACAGTCCTCTGTAATCTTTAAAGCCAAAGAAACTCACCACCTTTCTTTATATTGTATACTGTATACAAGACACAACAGACAAATCATAACTTACTTTGTATCAAAACTCAAGGTTTTTTTACATGACATTTGTAAGTTTACCCCCGAAATTCTCAGGAGAGGTTCAGAACCATGAGCTTAAGCTCTGTCATCTCCTCTATGGCGTATCTTACGCCCTCCTTGCCAAACCCGCTCTTTTTGACCCCTCCGTAAGGCATGTGGTCCACCCTGTAGGTGGGTATGTCGTTTATTATAACTCCACCCACCTCGAGCACCTTAAATGCCCTGAATGCCCTGTTTACATCCTTCGTAAAAACACCTGCCTGTAGCCCGTAGGAAGAGTCATTAACCCTTGAAAGAGCCTCATCGAAGTCCTCAAAGCTTTCCACCACCACCACGGGGCCAAAGACCTCCTCGCAGCAGACCTTCATAGAGGGTTCAGTGTCTGTAATCACTGTGGGCTCGATGATGTTTCCCTCCCTTCTGCCGCCTGTAAGGAGCTTTGCCCCTCCCTTTTTTGCCTCTTCAATCCAGCTTTCAACCCTTTTTGCCGCATCTTCCGTTATAAGGGGTCCCACATCGGTTGCCTCGTCAAGGGGGTCTCCTGTTTTTAAAGAGGCTGTGGCTTCGACGAACTCGGAGAGAAAGTCGTCGAAACGGCTTTTGTGCACATACAACCTTTGCAGGGATATACAGACCTGACCCGCATAGGAGAAGGCACCCACAACGGCCCTTTTTACGGCGAACCCGACATCTGCCGACTCATCCACCACCATGGCGGCGTTACCACCGAGCTCAAGGGTTATCCTTGGGGTGGCAGAAACCTTTACCAGATGGAAGCCCACCTGAGCACTACCCGTAAAGGTGAGCTTTTTTATACGGCTGTCTGAAACGAATCTTTCCGTTACATCTGGCTCTGCAGGAAGCACACTGAGGGCTCCCTCCGGTAGCCCTGCCTCAAGCGCCACCTCTGCAAGAAGAAGCGATGTAAGGGGAGCCTTTGGAGCAGGTTTTACTATTATGGGGTTACCACTTGCAAGCGCAGGTGAGACCTTGTGTGCCACAAGGTTAAGGGGAAAGTTAAAAGGGGTTATACCAAGAACAGGTCCCACACCCACGGGCATCACTATACCCACTCTATTCTCAGACCCCTCTATGGTATCCAGAGGGATTACCTCTCCTTCCAGTCTTTTTGCCTCTTCAGAGCCTATACGGAAGGTGTTTATTGCACGCTTTACCTCTGTCCTTGCATCCTTGAGGGGTTTTCCTGCCTCTTCTGCTATGGTTCTGGCAAACTCCTCTGTTCTCTCGCTTATACCCTCTGCTATCTTCTGTAGCCAGCCAGCCCTCTGGTAGGTGGGCAGTTGCTGCATCTTCTTGAAGGCTGCCTCTGCCTTCTCTATTGCCTCTTCAAACTCTTCTGGACCTGCAAGGTATGTAACCCCGCAGAGGTTGCCATCGTAAGGGCTTCTTACCTCAAGGGGAGTATCTGTCTTCTTCCATCTACCTGCAAGAAAGAGAGGATAGTCTTTCATAAAAAAATCCTCCTTACCTCTTCTTTACTTAACAGAAAAGCCTTCACCAGTCAATGCCAATATGTTGTGCCTGTAGTCTGTTGGTAAAGACAGAACAAACATGGTATAATATAAAAAATAGTTTCAGGGAGGTAATAGAAGGACTTTTTGATACACGGAAACACAACAGGACTTAAGTCAAGCCAGTTACGCAGGCTTGAGCGCATATACAGAAGGCGTATCCCCTCGGGCATTCTCGTAACGCAGGAGCTCGGCAGATACCTTACCGAGCTCTCTCAAGAGATAGGCCGCCAGATAGGTATCATAGTAGACAGGGAGGGCACGGTACAGTATGTGATAGTGGGTGACGAGCGGGAAATCGTCATCCCCGTGCTCGAGAACTATCCCCTCGGACGAAAGCCACTTAGAGGGGTACGCTGTATACACACCCATCTTAAAGACGAGCCTCTCTCACAGGACGACCTTACAGACCTTGCCCTTCTGAGGCTCGATGTGATGACCGCCATAGGTGTGGGTGAAAGGGGGCTACCTGCACACATATACAATGCATACCTTTTGCCCCTGAACCCCGAGGGAGAACTCTACCGTATAGAGCCACCACGCTGGTTCCACGCCTTAAAAGAGGAGAACTTTAGTGAGTTCATCTCTGCCCTTGAAGAGGAGATGGGCAGAGTCATCCTGCGCGATGTGGATGAGGGGGTAGAAAGGGCAATACTTGTAAGCGTGGGCACAGAGCCAAGGGAGGAACAGATGGAGTCCCTCTCAGAGCTTCGTTCCCTTGCAGAAACGAGTGGCGTAAGGGTGGTGGACACTGTCTGGCAGAGGCCCAAGAGGATAAACCCGAAGTACCTCGTCGGAGAGGGAAAGATAAAGGAAATCATAATGAAGGGGCTACAGAAGGGTGCCACGATGCTAATTTTCGACAGAGAGCTTTCTCCCACTCAGGTAAGAGAGCTTGGCAAGATAACGGAGCTCAAGGTTATAGACCGCACCCAGCTCATCCTCGACATATTCGCCAGAAGGGCACTCTCAAGGGATGGTAAGGTTCAGGTAGAGCTTGCCCAGTTGCGTTATCTTCTGCCGAAGCTTACAGGTAAGGGTACAGCCCTGTCCCGTCTTGCCGGTGGTATAGGCGGAAGGGGTCCCGGAGAGACCAAGCTCGAGATAGACCGTCGAAGGGTGCTCAAGCGCATAGCCCACCTTGAAAGAGAGCTTGAGGGGCTGAAACAGGGCCGCCTCCAGCGCAGAAAGAGAAGGGCACGGGCAGGTATACCGATAGTATCCATCGTGGGCTATACAAACGCTGGAAAGAGCACATTGCTGAACGCACTTACCGAGAGCGAAACCCTTGTGGAAGACAAACTCTTTGCCACACTCGATACGGCAACCCGAAGGCTTCGCTTTCCAGAAGAAAGGGAATGCCTTATAACGGATACGGTGGGATTCATACAGGACCTTCCAGCAGAACTTAAGAAGGCGTTCCGTGCAACCCTCGAGGAGATGGAGGATGCAGACCTCCTCATACACCTTGTGGACATAAGCCATCCCCAATTCAAAAAACACATAGAGGCTGTGGAAAGGATTCTTGAGGAGATAGGGCTTCTACACATACCGAGGCTCCTCGTGTTCAACAAGATAGACCTCGTTGAACCGCACATAGTGGAAAACCTTTCCCGTCGCTACGGAGCCATACCCATATCGGCAAAAGATAAAAATACCCTCAAGAGGCTTCTTGAGGGTATAGAGGAAAGACTCTGGAAGGAAAACCGCGGTGCTATGGCTATAAGATAAGGCTTTTGTGGATTACTACCATCTGTAACCCACAACATCCACCACGGTGAGAAACTCTTCTGTGTTGGTTCTCCTGTCCCGCACCTTGATGTTCTTTACTGCCACATCACCCTCTTTTCTGGTGTCCTGTCCATAATACTCTGTGGTAGAAGAGCCGAGTCCGTATGCAGCACCAAGAAGCACTCCCACTGCAGCGCCTGTTGGTATGTATTCGAGGTTGTCACCGGGGTCATCTGAGAGTGCCATTACCGCTGCTCCCACTATTGCACCTATGACACCACCGTAGATTGAATCATGGAGGGTCTTCTCCATAACATCCTGTGCTGTGGCAGGCACGGTGTAAAGAAACAGAAAAAGCAAAAGCGTGGCAACAGATTTTCTAATCACCGCCCTCTCCTTTCCAAAAGAATTTGTACTCTCTGTATTATACCCGCAGGGGTAAAAGTGTTCAAGGTTTTTGTATATTTCTGGTGCCGGAGGTGGGGATCGAACCCACACGGCACAGGTGCCACGGGATTTTGAGTCCCGCGCGTCTTCCAGTTCCGCCACTCCGGCCTTGATGTGCCCTTTATAATTCCTTTACCACAGCACCGCAACAGAGGTCAAGAAGAAGGGCTCCTGCCCCAAGGCATTCACAGATGCTTTAGTAATTTCACTTGTAAAGAGGGGCAATTTTATTTAGAATATTTAATCTAAAGTCGGATTTTCGGGGTGTTTCGGTCATGAGTGTGGAGGGCTTTTTCGGTCCCAACGAGGATAGCCTCGTGGATATGGTCCAGATGTGGGGGCTTGCAAAGACCACCGGTATTCTCACCGTCAAAAGTGGCAGAGACACTGGCGAGATACACTTTCAGGAAGGCCGCATAGTATGGGCAAAGGCAGGGCCCTACCTTAAAGACGAAGACGCCGTCTTCCACATACTCGCCATGGAAGAGGGCAGGTTCCGTTTCATCAACACAAAAGATGTTCGACTTAACGGCAGGCTCAACAGCTCCTATCAGGAGCTCATCATGGAGGCCATGCGAAGGCTTGACCACCTGAAGACCGAAAAAAAGGGGCTTC
>DRQE01000093.1 GCA_011371515.1 Deltaproteobacteria bacterium | reverse complement strand
CAACTCTTTTTACAGAAGGCGCAACTGCCTTCTTTCTTCTCGCAGATGGTCTTTCCTCTGGTATCTTCTCCTTTTCGACCTATACTGTTCTATCGCTATAGGCAGTGGGTTTTCTGGGCCTTTCCATTGTTGGTTTAAGTGAAGGTGGTAGTTCCACCACATCCACAACAATAGGTTTCCTCTTTTCAGGCTGTGAGGAAAGCCCGAAATAGGGTGGAAAAAATATAAGCATCCCGATGATAAGGTGCAGCAGGAGGGATACTAAAAGATAGGCTATTCTACTTTGTGTTGACATAACATGGCTCTTCTGTCAATATGGAATTATAGGGTAGATTTTAACCCAAAAAGATAATCATAGCCACTGGTATGTAGATGTTTGGTATAGGAACGACAGAGCTTATAATAATCCTTATAATAATCCTTATCATCTTTGGTGCCGGCAAACTGCCAGAGATAGGAAGCGGGCTTGGAAGGGCACTGAAGAACTTCCGTAAAGAGACCACCGATGATGAGAAGGACTCCAAGGGCAGGAAGGACTAAAGCCTGCCACCTTCTTTCTCTTTAAGAAGCTGGCTTGCACACATCTTGACCTGTGGATGGAGCGTTCTGTCTTCTGACACAGCCTTAAGGTCCTGCGCCAGAAGAAACTCAAGAAGCCCCGTGGCAATTCGTGGCGGGGGATAGGGGTTCAGCACAATAGCCTTTATCACCGGATACCTTCTGGACCACTTCTGGTGTGTGGCAACCAGTTTGAGTATTTCCGCAGAGTTTGGCCTCTTTGATGCAATCTTTACCACCTCTGCCTCTGTTACGCGCGGGTTGGACAGAAGGTTTCTTATTACCATCGGGTCAGGGTCTGAAAGGAGGCGGTCTATCGTGTCCTTGTCGTTTCGCTTTGCAAGGGCACGCCTTTCTCCAAGGGTTATGAGCTCCATCTTTGCTTCTTCCTCTGTGGAATAACCCCGTATGCCTTTCTTATGTGGTGGCAGGTTGGTGAAAAGATGGGCTATTCTCTTTATACCCAGCTCAACAGCCGAAAGATAGGTGAGCCTGTACTTTACCTCACCCAGAACTTCCATAAGGCTATCTGGATCCACGAATATTGACTTGAGTCTTCTCACCCCTTCTATGGAGGAGTCCATCCCGTAGAGCCTTTCCAGTATGCGTGCTACCTCTTCAGGGCTCTTAAGAGAGAGCCTTCGCTTTATACGGTCAATCTGCATCTTTTTTTCAGGAAGTGTGAGGACTTCTTTAAGGAGGGAATCTACTATTCTCTCTACATCCTGCATCTTTCAGGAAGGGTCCCGCTTTTTTGTGCCTCAGGGTATTACCTCAAGCTCTGCGTGGTATACCCCATCTGGCACATCTGTGAATACCACCATAACAGGTATGATACCCCTCGGTGGTATGAGGCTTGTCTTCTGTCCCTTAAAGTGTTTGGTAAGCTCCTTCTTGGAGAGGGTTTTTAGCTCCTCCCGTGAGACTATCTTTCCCGGTGAGGTAACCTTTGTTGCTATGGGCTTACCCTCTCTGTTGTAGAGTATACCCCTTACAAGCCTTACCCGCTGGGATTCCTCACGGAGATTCTTTATTCTTCCTTCAAGGGCAAAGACGGTGCCTATGTTCCTGTTCTCAACAAACACACCCTTGAGGCGTTCTATCTCAAGGCTCGGGGTGGCACTTGCCGATGGTGGAATGCCGAGTATGGACGGCAGTGCTCCACTGAAGTATAGTATTGCTCCGCCACCGTATAGAAGCACCACGAGAAGAAGCAGTATGGGTAGCCTTCTTTTCGGTGCCTTTTTCTCCTCTGCTGGTTGAGGCTGTGGCTCCTCCGAAGGTTCTTCTTTTTTAGCCTCTTCTTCGGCTTTCTCCTCTTCAGTCTTCTCCTCTTTGGCTGGCTCCTCTGCTGCAGCCTCTTCTGGTTTCTCCTCTTCAGCCTCAGAGGGCTGGGGTTCTTCCTCTGCCACCTCTTCGGTTGCTGGGGGCTCTTCTGTGGTTGCCGTGGTCTCTTCCGGTTCTTCTTGGGGCGTTTCCTTTGTACTTAAAGAAGCTTCTTCTGCTTCCTTCTCTTCTTTAAATGCCTCTTCCCATGAGGGCTCTTCTGCCTTTTCCTCTTCTGGTGCCGGTTCTTCTTCGAGGCTGAAAGAGGAGGGCTCTTGTTCGCCTGTCTCTGTCTCTTCCTCTTCCTCTTCCTCTTCCTCTGATGGAGGCTTCTCTTCTTCGAGGCTTGAGGACGGCTCACCTGCTTCCTGTTCTTTGAATGCCTCCTCCCATGATGGAGCCTCTTCTTCTGCCTTTTCTTCAGGCTCTGCAGCCTCTTCTAAAGATGCTTCAGCCTGTTCCCTCAGTGCCTCTTCCCATGAGGGTTCCTCTTCCACCTTCTGCTCGGCTTCAGCCGTCTCTGTGGAACCAGCGGCCTGCTCTTTAAGAGCCTCTTGCCATGCCGCCTGAAGGTCTTCCTCTGCAGAGGGCTCGGTAGCAGGCTCTTCCCCTTTGGCTTCTTCCTCTTCTAATGACCACTGGGTCTCTGCCTCTTTCTCCTCAAATCCGCTGAAAGAGACCTCTTCCTCTTCTTTGAACTCTTCTTTTGTGAATGATTCCTCTGTGGTAAAGCCTTCTTCAGAAGTGGTAGGGGGGGCTTCTGTGGTCTCCTGTGTGGGCTCTGTGGCTGGTGTTTCTGCTGGTCTTTCTTCTACTGTTGGTTCTTCCTTCTTTACAACGAACACATGCTTACATCGTGAGCATCTTACCTTTGCACCCTTATCTCCTATCTTTGAGTCGTCAAGCTGGTACTTTGTGCCACAGTTTTCACACTGGATTATCAAAATCCTACCTCCCGAAGGATATTGAAGACCTGAAATAATCTATCACATATATAGATTAAATGCAAGATGTAGCAACCCATTTTTATTGAAGTCTTACAGGGGTTTCTATGGCTCTGCCCCTGTATCTTATCTTAAGTGTGCCGTCCTTCTCAACACAGAGTGTTACCGAGACCTGTTTTTCTTTTTCATCTACAGGCAGTGTTATTACCCGAAAGCCCCTGAGCTCCACATTTTCAGACTGTTTGAGGCTCTGCTTTATAAACTCCATCTCACCTTCTCTTACCCATCTGCGGGTTATAAGGTGGTCTGGTATCTCGAACAGCTCAAGGAAGAGTTCTCTCTGCACGCCGAGGGTTTTTGCAGGTCTTATGTAGAAGGTCTTCTCAAGTGGCAGTGGTTCACCCTTTTCGAGCACTATCTCGTAGGAGTGGTCTTTCTCGTCTGTGCCCTTTATGGTGTATTTAAGGGCGTATGCCATAGCAAGATGTCTGTCTATTATGTGGCGTGAGCCATACATGAGGGCGCCCTCTGCAACGGCTGTAAGCGGGCTGTGATCGTATATGGCGTTCTTATCACTGAGTGAGGGGAAGAGATAGGCTATCTTTTCCCTGAAAGACGGTATCTGTGAGGAGCCACCTGTAAGCAGTACTGCCTCTATCATCGAGGGGTGAACCCCGATCTTTTTTGCCTTCTTCAGCACATAAGATATTGCCCTATCCACAGATTCGTAGAAGTGATGCCTTGCAAGGACCTTTTCGAACTCGTCCCGTGTTATGTCACAGACCTTTCTTCCGTCCCAGTGGAAGGGCACACTTTTGCTGTCAGAAAGGGCTATCTTTATTGCCTCTGCCGTGTCAAGAAGTGGGGCAGGGTCTTTGCCCTTCATGTTCAGCCTTTCAAGAAGGTATTCTGCAAGCCAGCGGTCTATGTCTCTACCGCCCAGAAGTTTCGCTCTATCAGGCTTTGCCACCACATGCACACCGTCTATGTTTATACGCATGACCATCACATCAAGGGTGCAGCCACCGAAGTCTATGACCATAACCATACGGTCATTCTTGTCTGCTATCTGGTAGCCTATGCTTGCTGCAAGGGGCTCTTCCACAAGCTCCACCGAAAGGCCCTTTGCCACCCTGTCGAGTATGGCTTTGAGCGTTCTCCTATAACCCTCAAAACCAACAGGCACCGTTACATAGACCTTTGCAGATTTCTTGAATAACGAGAGAAGCCCACCGCCTGAAAGTTCGCCCCTTATGTGCCTTAAAAGTGTGGATAGATACTTCTCCATAAGCTCATGGCCCTGTGAGCTACCCTGAAGCAGAAGTTTCTTTATGTTTATCCCTGCCCCTTCCTCTACCGCCGTGCCTATGGAGAGGGTTCTCGGGTCTATCAGGGTTGGCACTATGGGTATGTTGCCATAGTCTCTCGATATGCCGTCAAAATGGCTGAATCGTGGTGGTTCGTCGTCTTTCTTTCGCATCACCACTGTGTTGGTGGCACCCAGATCTATGGCGATGACCTCCTTTTCCTCCAGCGGGCGTGGTGCTGCGTGGGTCTCCCTGTCAAGCTCTGGATACTCCTCCTTTATGAAAAGCGGGCGTTCGATTTCCCTTCCGTGGTAACGGCTCTTCAGTGCCTCGAAGTGCTCAAGGACCTTCTTTACCGTATCCCTCAGCACCACGGGCCTTACCCACACATGGCTGTATGGTTTGAGAAGTTCAACAAGCCTTATGTCGTTAAGCTCCTTGAGCCTTCTTTTAAGCTCTGCAGAGAAAAGCTCTGCGTAACGCTCACGGGTGTAGCGCCGTTTCTTCGATTCCTTCATCCTCTTTTCTTCTGCAACTATTATGAAGTCCACCACATCCATGACATCTATGTCTTCTATTTTGCCTTTAAGAGAAAAGAGCGGTAGAAGGTTCTCAACGGTGCTTATAAATAGCTCTGAGAATTCCTCCTTTTGTGGCAGCTCTTTCAGTATGTCCAGAAGGGCTCTGCCCCGTGCGAAGGTATCGTTAATCTTGAGTGAGGCCTTGAGTGCCTCTTCAAGACAGCGCTTGTAGATTGGCAAAAACTCCTCACCCTCTGGAAGCCGTTTTGCTATGAAGAAGAGGGCATACTTTGTGTAATAGGGCTCTTCTATTAGAAGGGATGCCTGTATGGCAATGTCTATACCCTTTTTGTATAGCTCAAGGAATCTTTCTGTAAGGGGTAGACCCAGCACTATGCCAAGGAAGGTCCTGTTACGGTAGAACTCGTCATCGCATGTGGTGGGCAGTTCCCCTGCAATCTCTGTAAGGGAGTACTTTTTGTAGCCCGCCCCCTCTGCAAGCCCGAGGGCAACCTTTATTGCATGAAGAGAGAGTTCCTGCATACCCCTCTCTTTGAGCTTTTTTGCAATCTCTGTAAGAGAATATCTTCTTATGAAGGTATCTTCTATCTTGTCTGAGGCATCTATCGCCTGACGCATAAGCCTCGTATAGAGCGGCAGAAATACAGGGTTCTGTGGCACCTTCTCTGCTATACGAAGCAGTGAAGACTTCATGTGTACAGGCTCTTCGAGAAGGTGTATGCTCTTTATTGCCTCATCAACTGTATCCTCCCAGAGCGGGAGAAACTCCTCGCAGGAAGGCAGTGTTTCCACAAACTCTGTCAGTACTGCCCGCTTTTCAGCAGGATTATCCATACCCTTTATGAACTCGAAAGCCTGCTGATAGGAATCCATATCGGGAGAGCCTGCCTCAGGGGTTGAGAGAAACTTTAAGATGGCTTTACCCTTCTCCCTTGCAGAAAGTTCTGCTGTTGAAAGTATCTCTTCAAGGTGTTTCATTTTTTTGTATTGCCTCGAACCCTGTGGTAACGACTGTACCGTCGGGGTTTATTATGAGCTCCACTTTGCCGTCCATGTAGAAGTCCTCAAGGCTGTAGCGGCTGCTGAGAAAGAAGAGCCGCTGGTTCTTTGAGCCCCTTGCAAGCAGACTCTCTTCTTTCTCCTCCATCCTGAACTCTCCGTCCACGAGCACATCGAGGTGTTCGAAGATAAGAGGGGTCTCTTTGAGTGATAGCAGTTCCTCGTATCTATAGCCTGTATACACAACCGTTGAAAGCCCCTGCTTTCTGGCTTCTTTAAGGAGTGCCAGAAGTCCTTCGGGCTGAAGGAAGGGCTCGCCACCGCTTACGGTGATACCCTCTGTGCCTTCTTTGAGGTATTTATGGAATATCTCCTCTGGGGTGTAGAGGTTTGCCCTTTTAATCGGGTGGGTTTCAGGGTTGAAGCAGCCTTGACATCTTCTTTTACACCCCTGAAAGAATACCACCAGTCGGCTACCGGGCCCGTTTACCCTTGAACAGGCTATAACAGAGTGTATATTTAAAAGCCTCTTCACCGCTTTTTCCTGTCTGGCATCTACGCTCAGCAAGTGGTCGCAGGCCCCTGTAAGACGGGCTTACCGCTCTTCTATCTTTATCTTCTCTTCTCCTTCGAGCTCTTCCTTTACGGTAAAGACCTCCACCGTACCTATAAGCCGCTGCAGGTGTTCTGCAATCTCACGGCAGTCTTCGAATACGCTGGCATCTATCTCAACCTTTCCATCGGGTCTTATGCGTATCTTTATTTCTCTATCCATGGCACATCTCCTTCAGCCTTTAAGAAGGATTGATATGGAGCCTGCGCTTTCTTTCTCTTCGGCTATCTCGAAGTCCAGCGGCAGATGTTCCTTTATGCCCACATAGGCATATATCTGTTTGAGCCGCTTTGAAAACTGTGATACAACCCTTGCATCGCCCTGTATCTGGTAGCAGCCTGTCTCGTCGAGTACAAGGGTGAGAATGTCGCCGTCTCTGTCTACCTGTATCTTGTCCTTTACTGGCAGAAGCTCGTATTCTGTTATCTCGCCCCTTTCTTTCAGCTCTTCAAGGGCTTTTATTAGGAGCTCTTTGTTTTTAAGCTCTGTTCTTACAACCGTAAAGAAAGACATGGCTTGTGTGCTCCTGTTTTCTCAGTTTACGGGGTTTTCTCTGAAGAACTCAAGCAGTCTCTCGCTATTTATGAGTACATTCTTCTCGAGCTCTGATACGAGTTTTTCCAGCACCTCACGGTTTCTTGCTATACAGTGCTCTGTCTCTTCCTGTACGGTGTTTATTATGCGCTGTATGTCGTCTATCACATCTTTACCAGAGGTGAACGCATAGTCCTGCAGCTCCACGAGGGTGGTGTTCTTCATTATCTCACCAAAGCCGTACTCGACGACCATCTTCTTTG
>DRQE01000092.1 GCA_011371515.1 Deltaproteobacteria bacterium | reverse complement strand
TTGCGGTGGAAAAACTGCTGTCCGACCAGTTCTTCTACATAGTGCTCTTCATACACTTTTCGAGTATCGTTGTCATAACCCTTCTTCTGGGGCTGCATGTGGATAGAATCTCACGGCCTGAGATAACCCCGCCACGGCCCATTCTGTGGAGTGTGCTGGCAGTACTGCTGGTAATATCCATAGTTAGGCCTGCCGTGAGTGATGCCATGGCAAATCTTAAGAGGCTTCCCATGGATATATCTCTCGATGTCTTCTACATGTTTGTCTATCCCCTGTTCAACTATCTGTCAGAGGAAGCTATATGGGTGCTGCTTGCAGGTGCTACCGCAGTGGTTGTGGCTGTGCCATGGCTTGGCAGCAGAAAAAGAAGTGAGCCCGCAAAGGTGGTTGAAACACTCTGTGTCGGCTGTGAGCTCTGTATGAAGGATTGCCCCTATACAGCCATACAGATGAAGGAAAAAGAGGGGCTTCTTGTGGCAATGGTTACAGACAAAAAGTGTGCATCCTGTGGTATATGTCTGGGTGCCTGTGAGTACAGTGCCATAGAGCTTGGTCCCCTTAAGGAAGAGGCTGTGTATGAGAAGATAGAGGCCCTCTGTGATGAGCTTAAGGAAGAAAGAGAAGCACCAAGGGTCTTTGTGTTTGCCTGCAGGTGGGGAGTGGAGGCAGAAAAGCTCCTTAAAGGGAGAAAAGGTGTGGGCCTTTTGAGCCTTGAGTGTATAGGGATGGTGCAGCCAAGGATGGTGGATATTGTGCTCGAGAAAGGGGTGGATGGGCTGGTATTTGCAGGATGCAGAATGGAGGACTGTGCCTATAGAAAAGGTAACGTCTATCTTGAGCAAAGGCTCAATGGAAAGAGGGCACCTATTATAAAGATAGAAGAGCCCATGAGGGAGCGGGTAAAGACACTCTGGTTCTCCTCGGAAGAGAAAGAAGAGTTTCTTGAGGAGTTTACCACTTTCATAAATGGGCTTAAGAAGGGGGTGGAAAAGGGTGAGCCTGTTTAGACTCATAGCAGTGCTTGTGGTCATGTTTGTGCCTGTAGTGCTCTTTTCGGCAGTGCCCTATTCCTTTTACGAAAGAGACAGCGCACTTCTGAAGGTGGCATTCAAGACCAGTGGTAAGAGGATCGTTGAGTGTGACGAGAAGGGGCGCATAAAGGAGATGGCACAGATATATCGTAAGAGCATAAAAGAGGGTAAGGGGGCAAAGATAAACCTCTCCGAGCTTGCGAAATGTCCTCCCCAGAGGCATCCAATAAGGGTAAGGCTTGAGATAGACGGAAAAGTAGTGATTGATAAGGAATACCAGCCGGGTGGTGTAAGACACGACCTTTCTTCCTATGTTTACGAGGAGATACCCCTTAAAAGCGGAAGCTACGGTATAAGTATAGCCCTGTGGCTCAAAAAGGGTGAAGAACAACCGGCCTATACCTTTGAAAAAGAGGTTGAGCTTGAGTCTGGCACAGTGGCTGTCATAGGGTTCGAGCCCGCAGAAGGTGGTTTTGTCCTCTACTGAGCCTCTGGTTTTTTGTTATTGCCAATCTACTCTGAATTACATATAATTAGTAATATATGAGATTTTCAGACTCCCTTTGTATGACAAAGGGATTTTTAATATTGAAAGAGTTCGGGCGAGAGTGGCGGAATTGGCAGACGCGCCAGACTTAGGATCTGGTGGGTAAAACCGTGGGGGTTCGAGTCCCCCCTCTCGCACCATAGGGCAGAGTTAAAAAACAAACATGAGAAAGGAGAAGGAAAGATGAAGATAGAGGTTGAGGATATAAGCCCTGTCATGAAGCGGCTCACCATAGAGGTGCCTGAAGAAGAGGTAAAGGCGCTGGTAGATGACTATTACAGGGAGCTCAAGAAAGAGGTTGCCATAGAGGGCTTCAGAAAGGGTAAAGTGCCTGAAAATGTGCTGCGCCAGAGGTTCGGCAAGAGGGTGATGAGTGATGTGGCAAAAAACCTTATGGAAAAGACCTATCCGCAGGCTATAAAGGAGAAGGGCTACAAACCCATCTCAAGCCCTGATATAGACATAAAACAGTGTGAAGAGGGCAGCCCCTTTGTATACACAGCGCTTGTGCAGATAAAGCCCGTCATAGATGTAAAGGGCTACAGGGGTATGGAGTGCAAGGAGGTTACAGTTGAGGTTGCAGACGAGGATGTGGAAAAGAGCCTTGAACAGTTGCGCCAGAGCTATGGAGAATTCCACGAGGTGGACAGAGAGGCACGCAAGGGCGATATGGTTGTGGTGGATGTGGAGCTTTCATGCGGTGGAGAGAAGCTCGAGGGCGGTGCCAAGGGCTACAGGTTTGTACTCGGTGAGAGTGCAAGGTTTCCAGAGTTCGATACAGCCACAGAAGGGCTTAAAAGCGGGGATACCACGAGCTTTACCAAGAGTTTCCCCGAGGGCTACCACGACAAACTGGTTGCAGGAAAGGAAGTGGAGTTCCACATAACCGTCAAGTCCGTAAAAGAGAAGGTGCTGCCAGCCCTTGACGATGAGTTTGCAAAGACCGTTGGGTTCAACTCACTCGAGGAGCTTAAAAACAGGGTAAAGGAGGAAATACTGAGGGCAAAAGAGAAGGTTGAAAAAGACAGGATCAAAAGCGAGATTATGGACAAACTCATAGAGGAGAACTCTTTCGAGCTACCACCCTCTCTTGTGGACAATTACTTCCGCCAGATTGTAAGCAACATAATGGAGGGTATAAGAAAGGGTGTGGTGGATCCTGCCCAGCAGCCCCTTACCCCCGAGGAGTTCAAAGCCCGTTACATGGGGGTTGCGGAAAAGCAGGCAAGGGGTGATATAATACTGGATGCCATAGCCGAAAAAGAGAACATAGAGGTAACGGACGAAGAGGTAGAAGCCCTGATAAAGGACATGGCAGAGCGCAGAGGAGAAAGCCCTGAAGAGCTCAGGGAAAACATCCTCAAGGCAGGCATTATGGATGCGATAATAGATGGTATGAGAAGAGAAAAAGTCTTTGATTTCTTGCTTAAGGGAGGTAATCAATGACACTCGTTCCCATAGTGGTCGAACAGACTGGTAGAGGTGAAAGGGCCTACGACATATATTCGAGGCTTCTCAAGGACAGGATAATATTCCTTGGCACCCAGATAGACGACAATGTGGCAAACCTGATTATTGCACAGCTGCTTTTTCTTGAGTCCGAGGACCCTGAAAAGGACATATACCTTTACATAAACTCACCGGGTGGACTTGTAAGCGCAGGACTTGCCATATACGACACCATGCAGTATGTAAAGCCCGATGTATCCACCATATGTATGGGACAGGCTGCAAGCATGGGGGCATTACTGCTTGCAGGAGGAACAAAGGGAAAACGCTATGCTCTGCCCCATTCAAGAATACTCATACACCAGCCACTTGGCGGAGCACAGGGGCAGGCAACAGACATAGACATACAGGCCCGTGAGATATTGAGACTCAGAAAAGAGCTTACGAAGATACTCTCAAAGCACACAGGCCAGTCGATGGACAAGATACACAGGGACACGGAGCGCGATTTCTTTATGACTGGTGAAGAGGCACGGGAGTATGGTATAATAGACGAGGTAATAGAAAAAAGAACCTGACGGAGGGTTCATATGGCAGGTAACAAGAAAAGAGGAGGAAACGGATACCTCACCTGTTCGTTCTGCAACAAGAGACAGGATGAGGTGAGAAAGCTCGTTGCAGGTCCCATGGTATACATCTGTGACGAATGTATAGGACTGTGCAACGACATAATAGCAGAAGAGTACGAAAGGGAGGAGTTCTCAAGGAAGCATCGTGCCATTCCCAAGCCGATGGAGATAAAGAGAATCCTCGATGAGTATGTAATAGGTCAGGAGCACGCAAAGAAGGTGCTCTCTGTTGCAGTATATAACCACTACAAGAGGATAGAGAGCAGGGCATCCTTCGGAGGGGTTGAGATTCAGAAGAGTAACATACTGCTTTTGGGACCCACAGGATGCGGAAAGACCCTTCTTGCCCAGACACTGGCAAAGATCCTCAATGTGCCCTTTACCATAGCCGATGCCACAACCCTTACAGAGGCAGGCTATGTGGGCGAGGATGTGGAGAACATCATACTGGGACTTCTGCAGAACGCAGAATACGACATAGAGAAGTGCCAGAAGGGAATAGTCTATATAGATGAGATAGACAAGATTTCCCGCAAGGGCGACAGCCCCTCTATAACCAGAGATGTCTCTGGCGAGGGTGTGCAGCAGGCACTCCTCAAGATAATAGAGGGAACAATAGCAAATGTGCCACCAAAGGGTGGAAGAAAACACCCCCAGCAGGAGTTCCTGCAGGTGGACACAACCAACATACTCTTTATCTGTGGTGGTGCGTTCACAGGTATAGAGGAGATAATAAAACAGAGGATAGGTAAAAAGAGTCTGGGCTTCCGCTCACCGGAAACAGAGCCCGTAAAGGACGAGGTCTCCGCCATACTGCATCAGGTGGAGCCAGAGGACCTTATGAAGTACGGGCTTATTCCAGAGTTCATGGGAAGGCTTCCGGTCATAGCGGTGCTCGATGAGCTTGACGAGAAGAGTCTGGTAAGGATACTGACAGAGCCGAGAAACGCACTGGTCAAACAGTATCAGAAGCTCTTTGAGCTTGAGGGTGTGAAACTTAAGTTTACAGATAGTGCACTCTCATCACTTGCCAGAGAGGCTATGAAGCGCAAGACAGGAGCAAGAGGGCTGCGCTCAATACTGGAGTCTGTAATGCTCGATACAATGTATGAGTTGCCATCCCTCTCGAATGTGAAGGAGTGTATAATAAACGAGGATGTGATAACAGGAAAGGGCAAACCCATACTGATCTACGAAAAACACCAGAAAGAGGCGGGTACCGCCTGATGCTCCTTCCCCTTTTCAAGCGCTTTACTTTAGCCGATATAAACCCTAAACTATCCAATAGGAGGAGATGGCCTTGGAATATAAAGACAGGGATAATATACTGCCACTTATACCGTTGAGGGATATAATCATATTCCCTTCGATGGTGGTGCCCCTTTTTGTGGGAAGGGACAAGTCTATAAAGGCTCTCGACGAGGCAATGAGTGGTGAGAAGACCATATTTCTTGCTGCTCAGAAACAGGCAAAGACAGACAATCCCACACCTGATGATATATATAAAGTGGGCACCATAGGTACGGTGTTGCAGCTTCTGAAACTGCCCGATGGCACTGTAAAGGTGCTCATAGAGGGTAGAAAGAGAGCAAAGATAAGGGAGTTCGTAGAGGAAGAAGAGCTCTTTCTGGTGGATATCGAAGAGCTCGAAGACGAGCCCTATGACAAGGATGTGGAGGTCGAAGCCCTCATAAGGTCGGTCATAAAGGGCTTCGAGGACTATGTGAAGCTCAACAAGAAGGTGCCACCAGAACTTCTTATGAGTGTTGCCTCGATAGACGAGCCGGGTAAACTTGCAGATACCATAATTACCCACCTTACGGTCAAACTCGAAGAGAAACAGAAGCTCCTTGAGACCATGGACCCGGTAAAGAGGCTCGAAAAGCTCTACACACTGCTCGAAGGTGAGATAGAGATACTCGAAGTGGAGCAGCGTCTGCGCCAGCGGGTGAAAAAGCAGATGGAAAAGACCCAGAAGGAGTACTACCTGAGCGAGCAGATGAAGGCAATACAGAAGGAGCTCGGTGAAAAGGACGAGTTCAAGAGCGAGATACAGGAGCTTG